>DAOUFY010000072.1:0-17595 GCA_034429745.1 Anaerolineales bacterium | reverse complement strand
AACGATGACGATGAAAAATTTTCTCTATTTTTAATTATATTTTTCATCGTCATCGTTGGCTTTCTGGGCATTTTTATTTGGCTTGGTTGGTCCTTAATCCATACCATTCAGCAAACAACCGAAGATTCTCTTCGCCCAGTTAATGCTATGGCTCAAAACATAAGCAGCCAAGTAGCGCAAGTGCTTAACCCAACTCCAACTATTCTGCCCGACCCAGTAAGCATCATCTATCAAGTGCAATCTCTTGCTCGCCTAGAGACTATAGAATTTTCTGTTGAAAAAGTTGTAACTGCAGAGACTAATCAAGGAGCTTTTCAAGCCTTATTCGGTGATCGCCTACTCCTCATTGCGCACGGACAAGTTATTGCAGGGGTAGATTTAGCCAAACTAACCTCTGAAGATCTTTGGTTGGAAAATGGGGTTCTCTACGTGCGCTTGCCGGCACCTGAAATCTTTATTGCTACGTTGAACAACGAAAAATCTTATGTTTATGATCGCCAGACCGGATTGCTCACCAGGCAAAATATTACCCTTGAAACTGAAGCACGCCGAGCAGCCGAAGCAGAAATATACAAAGCTGCACTAGAAGGTAATATTCTCGCCACAGCTCAACTAAACGCCGAAAACTACTTAAGCCGCCTCTTTCGCAGCCTTGGCTACCAGGAAGTGATCTTCATAAAAAGCACTCCTCAGCCAACACAATAGCCTTCTAAAAGACAAACTTTCCCTTGTATGGGAAAGTTTGTCCAAAGTAAGGAGAGATAAAAGTAGGAAAGGTTTAGTATTGGGTTAAATCCAGTAGGATATTGGCGAATAATCTTTCCCGGCGTTTTTCAACACTCAGCAGCATATATACATTTTTTACCTCTTTTGGCAACGTTGCCTTGGTCTCCCATTGAGCTGTTCCTTTAGGGTCTGCTACCGGCACTTGAATGATATCCGGACTAACCCTATGCCCATATATTATCCCATCGTCTCCAATAACGGGTGGATTGCCGATATGCACTAAAGTTCCGTACTCACCCGGATTTTCAACCTGCCATTGAAAAGTAAAGCCCTCATCATTACGTTCAATTTTTACCAATTTCAATGTACATTCATTAAGAGCAGGTATTGCATCATTGGTGGATGCAGCATTAATACCGCTGGCATTATCGAAAGGATACTTGAGATCTGTAACTATAGCATCTAATGGTACTTCTTGCTCATCCTCAATTTTGTTTTTATCTTGGGCATAATAATCGTATTCACCAAGAACATAAGAATAAGATATCTTCAACTTCTTAGCGTCTTTAGCAGTAACACCTTCACATAAAACCTGTAGCGTCTGTACACTCTTATCTTTCAGGGTGTATCCTCGCAATTGTAAATTAGGTGGAATATAATGCCCACCACTACCAAGTTTTACAGTTCCGCATGGCTTTTCTTCCCCTGCTGATGTCATTACCTTGACAACAGCATCAGATTTCATGACGCTCCATTCTTGCATCTCATTGCGGATGGCAAAGTCAATCTGTACAGCACCTGCTCCCGAGTCACTTATCCCAATTGGAATAAATTTCCATCCAGAAGTCTCCTCCTTTACCGCTACTTCGGGGGTTGGGGTTTCTACCTTGCGATAGATCCCCCGGCACCCCGAAGATAAAAAAAGGAGGAAAAATAAAATAAAGATTAGCAAACCCGAAACGGTTGGTTTACTGCTCTGGCAATACTTAAAATTACTTTTTTGAATGCTCATATCTCCTCCCAACAAATTCCATTTTATTTGTCGTTATGCAGTAATATATATATTATCCTTAAAGCTCTTCTCATTTGTTGTTATTATTTGTCGAAGCTTTTTTCTGTTTTGAAAGCATCTCTCTTTTTCCAGAAACCGACAGCGTGCTTTGAACACCAATGAATACAAGAGTTAGCGCACCGATGGCTATGCGCGTCCACCAAGAACTTAATTGGCCATTGAACATAATAATCACTTGGATTAATCCGTTAACCAATACTCCAAATAATGTACCAAACACATAACCAACACCACCACTCAGCAATGTACCTCCGATAACCACTGACGATATTACATCAAGCTCAAGATTTGTAGCATATAGTCCATGACCAGATAATAGGTATATACTGTAAATAATACCTGCTAATGCAGAACAAAAACCATTAATCGTATAAACTAATATTTTCGTCCTGCCCACTGGCAAACCCATCAATCGAGCTGACATTTCATTGCCTCCAATGGCATACACAGTGCGCCCAAAACGGGTGTAATGCAAGATATACATTGCTATCACAAGCACGATTAAAGCAATTACAACATTTATTGAAGTGAAAGTTCGTTCAAGAAAAGGAATGTTTATTCTATATAAAGCCACATCCCTATAAAAAGGATCGGTGATAGTGATGGCGTCTAGGCTGATAAAAAAGCACATTCCCCTAGCGAACCACATTCCTCCTAAGGTAGCAATAAATGGCTGAACCTTAAAGTAATGAATCAATGCACCCATGATAAAACCAAGTCCAGTACCCATTAACAGCATCAGAGGAATAACTATCTCGGGCAGCAAGCCAACTTTTTCCAGCAAATAAGCTGATGCAGTTGATACTAACGCAATCACAGCCCCTACTGACAAATCTATTCCGCCAGTAAGAATAACGAAAGTCTCACCGATCGCAGAGATCAGCAGATACGCATTGTCAGTTAGAAGATTTAGAAAAACCGATGGCTGTCGCATGCCCTTATACTGCAACGCACCAAAGAAATATCCTAAAAAAAACAAGGTGATAGTGGCTAAAACAGGGATATATTTGCGGTCTATTTTTATTTTCTGCATTATGCCCTTGCCCCTTTCTTTTCAAAGATTTTAGTCATTCCTACTCTTACTTGTTCTGAATAAAGGAGGATCACAATCAGCACTACCAATGCTTTCACTGCTGTAGCAGCCATAGCCGGTACTCCGAGTGCATACATAGTAGTCGTCGTTGTTTGGATGATCAGTGCACCAATCACACTGCCCATTAGAGAAAAGCGCCCTCCTGTCATTAATGTTCCGCCTATAACCACAGCTAAAATCGCATCCAGTTCTGTTGTCAACCCGGCATTATTGGCGTCTGCACTTTTTACATTTGAGCTAACGATTAATCCCGCAACTCCTGCACAAAATCCACTGAAAGTGTACACCATTAGCTTTATATTCTTTTCATTAATTCCACTAACAAAACTAGACCTGGCATTGATTCCAACCGATTCAACAAACAGCCCAATGGCGGTTCTTCTCGTCATAAACCAAGCAAACAAATAGACTACAGCTGTAATGTACAGAGGAAAAGGAAGGCCCAATAAATAACCATTACCTATAAAATAATAGGGCTTATAATAAACAGTAATGATTTGCCCATTAGTGATCAGTTGAGCAATACCGCGTCCAGCTACCATTAATACCAAGGTGGCTACCATTGGCTGAATGTTGAACCGAGACACCAACAAGCCATTCCATAAACCACATACAATAGACGCTGCCAATGCTGCTAAGATGAGCAGCCACATCGGTGTATTTGTAACATTCTCAACTAATTTATCTGAGGTAACAAGTTTGGTTGCCAAGGCAGGATTGATTAAAACGGTTGCCACACAAGCAGAGATAGCAATAACTGCCCCAACCGATAAATCTACACCGCCAGTTGCAATAACCATAGTCATACCAATGGCAAGCAGCATATAAACAGAGCCGCGATTGAGAATATCTATAATATGACCATATAAATGCCCCTCTTTAATCTCTAAATCGAAAAATCCAGGTGTGAAGAAGGCATTGAACAGCAGCAATAAGAATAAGGCAACTAACGGCCAAAATACTTTACTGTCTCTCAATCTATACCAAATCATTCGTTTATCATTCATGGCTCACTCCCTGCTATAGTCTGCATCATTGTATGTTCGCTGACTTCTCCACTAAATTCCTTGACAATTTTCCGATCTCTCAGTACAGCAATCCGATGGCTAGTTCGTATAACCTCATCTAACTCAGAGGAAATGAAAATGCATGCTTTGCCTTGTTCTGCAAGAGAAAGTACTAATCGTTGAATTTCCGCTTTTGCTCCAACATCAATACCGCGTGTCGGCTCGTCAAGGATTAATAACTTAGGGTTAGTGGCAAGCCAACGTGCCAAAATAACTTTTTGTTGATTGCCGCCACTGAGATTCTTTACCGTTTGCTCGGCGGATGGAGTAGCAATATTGAGCAACTTGATGTATTGATCAGCAAGTTCTTGCTGTTCTTGTTTGCTTAGATACTTAAACAAACCCTTACTTGCTTGAAGAGCAAGAATTATATTCTCGCGCACCGTTAAGTCGTCAACAATTCCTTCAGCTTTTCTATCTTCAGGGCAAAGACCTATGCCCCGAAGTATTGAAGCTAACGGAGAAAAATCATTTACTTCTTCTCCCGCAAAAATTAGCTTTCCTTTATCTGGTTTTTCAATCCCAAATAACAAACCCGCGGTTTCTGTACGGCCTGAGCCTAACAGCCCGGCAAAACCTACTACCTCTCCTTCATGCAAATCTAAATCAAATGGCTCTACTGAGCCTTCTAAGCCTAAACCACGTGCTTTTAATAAAACCTCTCCTTTAATTTGTTTAGATGACTCTAATTTTATCTTTACCATGTCATCGAATTCGCTTAATGTTCTTCCCAACATTTTTCCTATCAGCTCTAAATGAGGCAGCGCAGATGTGTCATAAGTTCCTACTAATTTTCCATTTCTCAAGACCGTTATTCGGTCAGCTACTTCATAAACCTGGTTCAAAAAGTGGGTAATAAAAATAATACCCATTCCTTGAGCTTTTAGTTTTCGCATCACATCAAACAATTGTTGGGTCTCATGGACATCCAAACTAGATGTTGGTTCATCTAGAATGAGAATTTTCGCTGAAAGAATTTCTAATGCCCGTGCAATAGCTGCCATTTGCTGAATAGCAACAGAATATGAACCCAGCGTCTTGGTTACATCAATATGTATATCAAGACGTTCAAGGAGTTCTTTTGCTTTAGCATTCATGGTTTTCCAGTCAATTCGTCCAAATTTCCTTGGTTCACGACCAATGAGAATATTTTCTGCAACGGTTAAATTAGGGCATAAATTGATTTCCTGATATACCGTGCTTATCCCCAATTCTTGAGCATGCTGGGGAGAATGGACATGAACTTCCCTCCCTTCGAGAAATACTTTTCCTTCGTCTTGTCTTTCTACACCTGTTAGCACTTTAATTAAGGTGGACTTACCTGCTCCATTCTCACCAACTAGAGCATGAATTTCTCCTTTCTTAAGTGAAAAACTAACGTCATCCAATGCTTGAACCCCAGGAAACGCTTTGGATATCCCATTCATAATAAGGAAGTTGTCTTGATTCGCATCTGTCATAAGGTTCTCCAATCAGACTCTATGCCCTCTGAAAAGATGACACAGATTAGGATGTGGATGTGGGAAGCAACAATATCAGCCGCTTCCCACGTTTGAACAAAACTAGTCCAGTGATCTCCGGTAAATCACTTTTCCTTTTTTAGTATTTACGAGTTGGTAATATTTCCTTGGCGTTGTCCGGGAAGTAAATATCTTCCTTCGAGGGTACCCACTTAGGCACTTCTTCCCCGTTGACAACCTTCAGAGCCAACTCAAAGAACTGAGGACCAAGGAGAGGGTTGCACTCAACGGTTGCGTTCAATTTGCCCTCAATCATTGCCTCAAATGCACCGCGCACAGCATCAATGGAGACGATCTTAATATCCTGGCCTGGCTTCAAACCTGCCTCTTCAATGGCTTGAATAGCACCCAAAGCCATATCATCGTTATGTCCGTACACGGCTGTGATGTTTGATCCGTGCTTCTTTAAGAAAGCTTCCATAACTTTCTTGCCACCATCGCGAGTGAAATCTCCAGATTGCGAATCAATAATTTTCATGTCAGGGTACTCTTCAAGCACTTCTCGGAAGCCTTTGGCACGGTCATTGGCAGGTGCTGAACCAACAGTACCAACCAACTCTACAATGTTGGCTTTGCCATTGACGATCTTTGCCAACACGCGGGCTGCATTTCTGCCTTCCTCAACGAAGTCTGAACCTAAATAGGTTACATAAAGGTCTTCGGGTACTGCAGCACGGCGGTCAACCAAAATAATAGGAATTCCCGCATCTTTAGCCTCTTGGAATACTGTTTCCCAACCGGTTTCAACCACAGGAGGAATACCGATAACATCTACTTTTTCAGCGATGAAAGACCGCAAGGCCTTTATCTGGTTTTCCTGCTTCTGTTGGGCATCGGAAAACTTTAATGTTACACCCAATTCCTTTGCGGTTTCTTGAATAGATGCGGTGTTGGCATTACGCCACTCGCTCTCTGCCCCAATCTGAGCATAACCAACGACCAAGTCTTTATAGGTTTTCTTTGGCTTTTCCGCTGGAGCAGCCGGCTTTTCCTCAGCCGCAGCTGGTTTTTCCTCAGCTGGAGCAGCCGGCTTTTCCTCAGCCGCAGCTGGTTTTTCCTCAGCTGGAGCAGGAGGAGGCGTTGGCTGAGAACAACCTACCAGTGAAGCTAAAACTACAACAATTAATGCAATTAAAAACAATTTTGAGATCTTCATTCACTCACTCCTTCTATCATAAAATTTTTACTTTTTTCCAATAACTCGTTTCTTCCGGATAGAAACGCGTTCCACAACTGCTCAAGAAAAAACACCTGGGCACATACTAATACCCCGTGTGTTTTACTTGAACACTTGCAACCTGAACCTAAAGATATCAAACCTAGTTAGGCTGGTCAATTCAATATTTTTTATTCTTTGTTAATCTTTTTATGAACTTTTTAGAATACTATTGAAAACGCTTTTATTATTGTTGACTTTTTAATATAAAAGTTAATTTTCTTACGAAAATATGCCAAAAGAAATCTTTTCTAATCTTAAGGTGTTTTACAGTTCTCATTCTCTAAATTTGAAGGACAACAACGCTGTTGAATAACTATTTGTATGTTTTCTCATAAAATAATACTTTCAGTACTTGCGGGTAGGTAAAATTTCAGCTGCATTATCTGGTAAAAATACGCCTTCCTCTGACGGTACCCATTTTGGGACCTTCTCACCATTCACTACTTTTAACGCCAGTTCAAAAAACTGCGGTCCTAATAATGGGTTGCACTCAATAGTACCGTTCAATTTCCCTGCGATCATAGCCTCAAAAGCTCCATGCGCAGCATCAATTGATACAATTTTTATATCTTTGCCTGGCCTTAAGCCATATTCTTCAATAGCTTCAATGGCTCCCAAAGCCATATCATCATTGTGGGCATATAACGCTGTGATCTTTCTCCCATGCCGTCTAAGAAATTCCTCCATCACCTCTTTACCCTTTGCCCTAGTGAAATCTCCCGATTGAGAGTTGATGATCTTCATTTCTGGGTAGTCTTTTATTATTTCCCTAAAGCCTTTATACCGATCATTTGCTGGTGCCGAACCGATTGTACCCACCAATTCTACAATATTGGCTTTACCATTAACTGCTTTTACCAAAACTCTGGCAGCATTTCTTCCTTCTTCAACAAAATCTGAACCAAGGTAACTTACGTACAAGTCTTCAGGTACATCGGCTCTTCTATCAACCAGAATGATTGGAATGCCCGCCTCTTTAGCTTCTCGAAATACTGTTTCCCAGCCGCTTTCCACTACTGGCGGTATGCCGATGACATCTACTTTTTGCACGATAAAAGAACGGATGGCTTTGATTTGGTTTTCCTGTTTTTGCTGACCATCAACAAACCGTAACTCAACTCCTAATGCTTCCGCCGTTTCTTTAATAGATAAAGTATTTGCGGAACGCCATTCGCTTTCGGCTCCGATTTGAGCATACCCAACAATAATATCTTCATAGGTTTTTTTTGTTTTTGTCGGCTCAGGAAATAACTTTTTTTCTTGTACATCTTGGTGAGTACATCCTACCAACAACCACATTCCAATGAGCATTAATTCTATCATTTTTACTTTCCTCATCATGGCATAACCCCTTTAGACTGTGGCAATTTCTGCTTGTTTTTCTTCCATTGCACCATTTAAAGCAGGAATAACCAAAGACACCACTGTACCTTGTTGATATTCGCTTCTAATAGACAAGCCGTATTGTTTCCCATAATAAAGTTTTATCCGTTGATTGACATTTCCGATACCAAATCCACTTTCCAAACGTATTTCCCCCGAAGTGTCCTCAAGCTCTTCTTGAATGTCAGCAAGTTTTTGTGGAGTAAACCCTATACCATCGTCTTTTACTTCCAATAAAATTTTATCATCGCCCTCCTTATTCACCCTTATCTCTACTGTTCCTCCTTGCCTTTTGTTTTTTATTCCGTGATAAATTGCATTTTCCACTAAAGGCTGAAGAGTTAATTTCAAGATAGTGTAATCGCCGACTTCTTCATCCATCTCGATTCGATAATCAAGAATATCTCGATAGCGCATTTTTTGGATGATTAAATAATTCCGTGTTCTTTCGACCTCTTCACGAATGGTAATCCAATCTTTTCCCTTACTTAAGCTAATCCGGAAAAATTGAGATAGAGCTGAAACGAGCTCTACTACCTGCTCCGTTTTCTTAGATTCAGCCATCCAGATAATTGTATCCAAGGTATTATATAAAAAGTGCGGATTGATTTGAGCCTGCAACGCACGCAATTCAGCTTTCTTAAGATTTTCCTGTTCTTTCACTTTCGCATCAAGCAGCTCTTTTATTTTGCCAATCATAATATTAAAGCTCATGCCTAGTTCAGTTATTTCATCCACATTATCACTCGTTACTAGTGCTTGCAAATCATTCTTTGTTATCGTGGTTGTAACATCATGCAGCTTCTTAATAGGGACATATATACTTTCAGAGACATTCCAAGCTACAATAATTGAAAAGAATATCATTATTGTAATTACAATTAGGGAAATAGATTCCCATTGCATAAATCCCTCATGCATAACCTGATATTGCTTTTCGGTTCGCTTCACCTCAAACAATGCATACTCATGTACAACTTCCTCTATAACAGAAGTAATAAAGCGGATTTTTTCTAAGGCAGCTTCATTTTCAGCAGCTGTGCTTTTTTGTTTTATCCGTTCCCCCATTTTATCAATGTGTTCCTTCAAGGTTTGAATAGAACGGCGTATAATCTCGAGCTTAATACGAGCACGATGAGAATCCGTGTTGGCTTGCATTCTTAATATTTTTTGGTTTACATCCTCAATGATTTGATATTGCTTTCCCTGCTCAAAACTGTTCTTGCCCGCAACAATTTGCCACATTTCTGTATCTATATCCCTCTTAATATTTCCACTGATGCTGTTTGCTGTAGTAATATTCGTAATAATAGCGTCATATTTACGGCTGTAATCCAAAATTTTTCCCACAAAAATGGCGTTTGTCGCTCCTATGGTTACTATAACTAAACCTAAAGCTAGCAATATCTTTGTTCTAATAGAGAAGTGCACTGTTGATACTTGTAATGGTTCTGCTTGTTTTTCCTTATTTCCAAATGGCGTAAAAAGTCCTATTAGAACCATCAAATGTTGTTTAATTTGTTCTATAAATTTAGGTTTGATTATTTTTATCATAGTTGCACTTTATTGCTTTATATCCTCATGAGGTTTATCTTTAACCGAATCTCTAAATGTTGTAGGTGTCATGCCGGTAAGCTTTTTAAACATTGTACTAAAATAATGCGCATCACTATAACCAACCAGTTCAGCTATTTCTTGAGTTTTCATATCTGAGTGAAGTAAGTATTCTTTAGCTCTATTAATTCTCAATTCACTGAGGTAATCCCTGAAAGTTTTCTGGATTTCTTGACTGAACAATGAACTAAGATAATTTGGGCTAAGGTTTACAGTTGCAGCAACTTCTTGAAGCGATAATTCTGGATCATTAAAGTGCTCTTCTATGTACTTCTTTGCCTGAAGAAGCAAACGCTTGTTCTGTTTATAGGAGCAGCTTTCTCTAAAATGTATTCCTTGTGTAAGAATTCGTAATAAATGGGCTTTAAGTTGCTCAATGGTAACTGAATTTTCGATCATCGCGTCCATCATATTCAACATGGTTAAAGCTTCCTGGGGATCTCCACCTAATGCGTGAATATATTTGGCTGTTTTTAGCGAAAATTCGATGATTAAATAATTTTTAATCAACGAAGAGCTCAAAATAGACTCACCTAATGGATAAATATTACTCTCAAAAAATTCATCATATTCATCCAATGAGCAACGAGAAAGAAAATCCTCAACCGCGTTTGGATCAAGCTGCAACAAAGCATGTTTGTTTATCAGGTCTAGTTCCTCATTATATGAATATAGAGAAATTTGATATAAATCCATCAATGCCTCGGAAAATGATTGAGGTAAATCAGATAACCGATTTTTTATACCTCCTGTACCAACTCGAATTTGGTGAACAATACTATAAAGTTCATTTTTCAATTTTTCAACTATAATAGTATGCTGTTGTTTCGCTTGTTCAACGTTATTGCCGATAAGAATCAATGCATAATCTTCCCAATTAATTTTTACTAAGATGAGGTTTTTAAAGCTGTTTGCAAAATCTTGAATTTTACTTTGTAGTGATAGATATTTTTCAAAATTGAAAGTTTTGGCATGGTCGGCTAAGGTAATTTTGACAATAATCACTAAATATGCCATTCCGAATATATCTAACCCAAAACTTTTACTTTGCCCGATCATTTCATCAACGCTTAAAGCCCCAATAAGCAATTGTTGTAGAAACTTTTCCTTCCTCAATTCATAACTTTCTTGAAGCTGCTGTTGCAGTTGAAGATAGGCATCTTTCTCTTTGCGTTTTTCCTCAAATCTTTGATAAAGCGAATCGAGCACACGATGGAGTTCTTGTACCGTAATCGGTTTCAATAAATAATCTTTTACATCCAACTTAATAGCTTTTTGAGCATATTCAAATTCATCATGACCACTGAGGATAACGATCTCAATCCATGGCATACGCTCTTTCACAATCTTGCAAAGTTGCAAACCATCCATAAAAGGCATTTTTATATCCGTAATAATTAGATCAGGTTGAACATTTTGCAGCAGCTGAAGAGCAATTTCTCCATCCGGTGCTTCAGCACATAGAATAAACCCGTGCCCTTGCCAATCAACATTATCTCGAATGCCCTCACGGGTTACAATTTCATCTTCTACGAGCAGCACTTTGTATAACAAGGCAACCCTTCCTCCATAAGAAATCCAATAATGGATATCATTATTAATTCTATCACATCACCTTATTATATTTTTCTTTTTTCAATGTCTGCGCTAAATCATATTCTTCTTTGGTTAAGTCTGATTCTTCAAACTCTATGCCCAATTTTTCTCGGAATGCATCAACTAAGGCAGTGGCAGCTTCTTCCCATTCAACTTGTCGTCCAAGAATTTGTTCTACTGTAATAGCTCGTTTCAGCACTTTTTCAGCAGCGGCTATACGCTCAGCTTCACTATTGAAATTAAGGACACGTGTAATCCGTGTAATATCTCCATGTAATGGCAAAGCCCCATGCTGAAGAACCCCTCCTTTTCTACGAGCTTGAGCACTGCCCCAAATCTTTTTTCCTTGATAAGTTATTTCATAATGGGAAGGAACTTCAAAACACACTGGTCCTTTTGTGGCTGGAAGATTTTCAGCAGGTAAAGATTCAGCCTGAACGCCTAGTTTATTGAGCATTGTAAGTAGAATATCCGCAATTTTTTGATAACTCTCCAACACACTACCTTGTAATAGAGGTAATTCCTGCCTACCGATAACAGCATAAGTTAATTCGTCAGTGTGAAGTATTGCTTGTCCTCCTGTCGGGCGGCGGACTACATCCCAACCCAATTGTTGAACGCGATGAATGTCCACCACTGACGCTGTTTGAGCATAACCTAAAGATAAACAAGGCGGTTCCCACGCATAACACCGTAATATTGGCAAACTGTTGTTTTGGATCGTCATTTCAAGCAAGGCATCATCTACTGCCATATTCCAGCTCCCCTGTGATGGAGGATGAAGGAGCAATCGCCATTTTTTTAATTGCATAATTTCATTATCCTCATTAGGTCTTGCGGAGTGTTAATATTATAAAAAGGATGCTCTTCTCCTGCATCTTTTTCAGCTATTTCTTTTACAATTATATTGATATTTTCTAACCAACTACATGATTTTCTATTGCCAGATTCTAAACTTTTTTTTACTGCTGTTTTACACGCTTGGGTTTGATAGACCGCATGAAACGGCTGCAATTTACCTTGATAAGAGGGCACAAAGGCATCTGCTTGAGTTTTAATAAGAATCTTAATTCCTTCTTGAAGGAGTTTGGCATCAATAAACGGCATATCACATGCTAATACCACCGTGAACTTTTCCTTGCAGTAGGAAAAAGCAGAAAATAAACCACCTAAAGAACCTACCCCCTTAAGCACATCCGGGTAGAGATTAAGGGAGTAATGACTCTGCAGATACGAATAATGTTGAGGATGATCGGTTACAATGGCTAATACCTGATGGGGAAAAACCTCCCGGATCCTTCGAATAACATGTTCAATCAAGGGGTAATTATCGAATTGAATTAACCCCTTATCTATTCCCCCCATTCTTCGAGAACGTCCACCGGCAAGGATGTAAAATTCTACTTGCTTCTCAATGTCATTGATTTCACGAGATGTAGAAAACGATTCACTCACATACAATACCCAAAATTCTTCTAACACCAGAGTACAGCATTCTTGCCTTCTACTGCTGCTACACGAATAGGCAACTGATATAATCGGGATAACTTTTCAGAGTTGAAGATATCTTGAATCTCACCTTGATCTTGAATTCCTCCATCCCGAATCAGAACGAGATGAGTGGCTATCGCCGAAACAAAATCCGGCTCATGGGTAGTGAAAAGAATAGTAACTCCAGATTCTGATAATGATTTCAGTAAGTGGATTAGGCGAACTTTATTACTTAAATCCAAATGTGAAGTCGGTTCATCCAACAAAAGCAAACGCGGCTGTTGAGCAAGAGCCCGTGCTGTAAGCAGCAACTGTTTTTCCCCTCCACTTAGCTTCAGTACAGAGCGATTAAGAGAGCCGGATAGACCTACCCTTTCCAATGCTTCCTTTGCAATCATCATATCCTGTTCGCTGGGCTTCTCTAAAGGTGAAAGATAAGGTGCCCTGCCTAAAAGAACATATTCCAATAAGGAAAAGTCGAAAGATATATATTCCGATTGAGGCACAAGCCCCATCCATTGACCTAACTCCCGTCGGGAATAAGTTGTTAATGGTCTTCCGTTTAAGAAAATTTTTCCTCTTGTTGGCTTCAACCAACCTAAGGCAAGATATAGCAATGTTGTCTTTCCTGCGCCATTAGGACCTAAAAGAGCAGTTATTGAACCGTGTGTAATATCCAAAGACAGATCGCGATAAACCAACTCATTCTGTGGAGAATAACGAAAATGCACCTGTTGAAAGCTAAGTAAAGCGTTCATTTGGCTAAGGTAAGCCTCTGAGTCATCAAAAGGAACAAAAAGAGCCCAGCTCCTAAAAGAGATGTAAGAATTCCTATCGGTATTTCTCCACTCAGCAAAGACCGCGCTAAATCATCACAAGCCAAGGTAAAAATTCCTCCTAATAGGATTGAAGCGGTGATGGAATAGCGCGCATCTGCTCCAACCAATCGCCTAGCTATATGAGGAACGATTAAACCTACCCAGCCTACCATTCCACACAGAGCTGTAACCATCGCTGTGGCTACGGTCGCAATAAATAAATATAACGTTCTTTCTTTCTGGGGGGAAATTCCTAAGGAATATGAAGTCTCGTCATTCAGAGAAAGTAAATTAATCCGCCAGCGCAGCATATAAAGCAGGATTAAAGCAACAACAATAAAAATAATTACTGTATTTATTCTTTGCCAAGTAATGCTCCACAATCCTCCCAATAGCCAAAAAGTAATCTCTGGTAGTTGACTTAAGGGATCTGCGATATATTTCAGCAAACCTAAACCGGCAGAAAAGAAAGCTGATACTGCAATACCTGCAAGAACAAGCCGCAGCACCCACCCTCCATAATGCAAATTCCTGGCAACAAGATAGGAACAAAACAAACCGCTTAATCCAAACCCAATCGCGAAAATTTGCACTAACCATGGGTTATTACTAAACATAATAATGCATAGTGCAGTTCCAAAAGCTGCTCCTTGTGATACTCCTAAAAAGCCTGGTTCGACCAACGGGTTGGAAAAAATCATTTGAAAGACTGCTCCAGCTGCGGATAATGACATGCCCAATAATACAGCCATGATAATACGCGGCAAACGCAATTCTAAGATTAATCTTTGGGCTAATGAGTCATGGAAGAACTGAGGCAATGAAAAAATGTTGGTTTGCTGATAACGACCTACAAGTATAGAAATGCAAATTAAAACGAGCAATATTCCACTTAATATGGCGATTATTTTCGCGCGGTGTGCATTGGATACTTGTTCCATGAAAAAGCTTAAAGCCTTGGAGATGCTCTAATGAAAACTGCCTTTTATCAACGGCAATATTTTGGTTTTAATAGTTTCTTCACTAAGGCCATATAGATTATAAAATTCAGTTACTTCATTGGTAAGATCTATATCCTTGAACAAATCGGGATGAATGGTTTTTGCCACCCACATCTGACCAAGAATCCAGCGTGTATCTGCTTGATCCCAGCTCACAAAATCTATAGGAAATCCATACATATGTCCATCTTTGTAAGCAGATAATGCCTGCCAGCGGCTATCAGCTTTCAGCTGTTCAAGCACTTTATCAATATCATTGAAATAAGCCACAACAAAGATATATTCTGGATTCCAAGCCGCAATTTGTTCAAAACTTACCTTAGTCCACCCTTTACCCAAATTGGCATCCTTCCACACCGGTACTGCGGCTGCATTGTCAATCATGACAGTCTGAATCCAATTAAGAGGAGGTACATTAAAGGCAATATTGCCATCCTTTTCATTGTAATACAATACTAATGCAGTAGGCTTATCCTGCACATTCTTCACTTGGTTTCGGACAAGTTCCAACTTGCTTTTATAAAAGTGATTAACCTTTTCAGCGTGCTTTGTGTCATTCAGCAAAATCCCCAGATTGTAAATATCTTTGGAATACACATCTGGTGATTCCAAATCAAGATAAACTACAGGTATCCCTAATTGTTCGATCGGTTTGCCGAGTGATTCTGCAAGGTAACTTTTCATTAAGACCACATCCGGCTGCAATGCAGCTACCTGTTCAGCGTTTACTTCGGTTCCTAGTTTTACTTTTTCTTTATATGTTGGATCAACTAAGGCATAAAATTCTGCTTTGCTTATTTGTCCTAAATCACCCATGGCAAATATCCGTTTCGGTGCTTCAGGAAACAAATACATGGCATTAACGATAGTGAACAATGCTTTCCCTACCACTACGATTTTTTGTGGTACTTTTTGGAGTGTTACTTCTCTGCCTAATGCATCTGTTAGTGCAAGTGTCGCAGCTTCACTCTGCGGAGAAGTGCTCTGTTGTCCAGAAGGCAACTGTTGGCACCCATTTGCTATGAAGATAGCTAAGAGCAATACGAGCGCAATTACCATATTCCTTATCTTAATTGACTTCTTCATTAGATCTTTACCTCAATGCAAAAATTTAACCCTTAAATTATAACATCATCGTAGCTAACTTTGCACCTGCCTGACGAATTTGATGAAAATTAGCTCCTTCCATTAGAGTTCGCACTGCCGCTTCTATATTCTTTATAATCGCGCCGGAGATATAATGAATGCCATACTCAAACAAAAGCGGAGTCAACGGTGTGCTAGGACCTAACACCATTACATATGTCTTGGGATTGCAGTATGACAGTAATTGCTCTAAAGTGCGGTTAATAAACGTCATTCCTGTAATAGCAAGCAAGTCTGCCGCAGGAATAATCTCAGGAGCAAGAGAAGCAGGCAAATCTCCGCTTCGCGGATTAAGTTCAAGGATGGATAACTTTCCAACTTTATCCCTTATTTGATCAACAAATGAAAAATGCCCCACCAAACAAACATGTTTTCCTTTTCCTTTTTCAAGCAATATTTCTGAGGCATTTTTTTCAATATATGGGTATGTATCTTGAGGCAGCAGCGCATTTACTGTTGCCATGCCTATGCTAACTTGAGTAACATGATGGGATTTTACCCACTGAGCTAGTTCCAAAGCTTCCAGCTTGGTTAACTCGCCTGCTTGAGGAACATCTGTACCCTTTTCATGGTTATGTTCAGCTTTCAGCGTTGCAGCTATGCCGCACTGCTGTTTACCCTCTTTCTCTACAACAACTGCTGTCCAATGCAGTCCAATATACACGCCCTTAACCGATGCATTTGGCAATGTTCGAAGAATAGCTGAAAGAATTCTATCATTACTCATAACACTTTTTACCACTTAAAGTACTCTACAAGCTCCTGCAAAGGTCTTCTAACCTTTTCTTTTGGCATATCATCTGCATAACCTAAAGGTGTGAATGCAATGGGGATAACACCTTCAGGAAGTTTTAAAATCTCTTTAGCTGCTTGTGGGTTGAAGTTAGCTACCCAACAAGTACCTAGACCAAGATTGGCAGCCGCTAAAATAATATGATCCATCACAATGGCAGCGTCAACATATAAATAGCTCATTTCATCCACTTGGCGTACCCAAGCTTCTTTCGCCACTCCACATACCCCTAATACGATCGGAGCTTGGGAAAACCATTGGCGATGATAGATACGTCTGAGCTCTTCTTGTTTGCCTTCTGTAGGTATTACAAGTATCCGAAACGGCTGCCGATTGGCCGCTGTAGGGGCCAACCTGCCGGCTTCTAAAATTTCTTCAAGCACCGTTTTCTCAATAGGATCCGGTTTATAAGCTCTTACACTATAACGGTTGCGAATTAATTCTTTAAAATCCATGTGATTGCCCTTTCTGGTCTTAGAATCATAAATCAACAGCTTTCTTCTGGAAAGCAGAATCATACAAAGCTAATACAGTTCTTACATGATTGCGCGTTTCCTCCAATGAAATTAAAGGCGCTTTTTTATCTAAGATTGCTGCATGCATATCTTCCACTTCTCCAAGATACAATTCCTGTTCTGGCACTGGTATTTCTTCAAATTCCCCCTCACTATTTTCAGGGTAGAACAGCAATTGACGATTAGTTTGCGTTATTACAAACGGTTGATTTGCACAGAGCCTTCCTTTACTCCCGATAACTTCCACAAAAGTGTAATAAGGCGTTTCAAACGACGCCGTAATTTGTGCAAAACGATCTTGTGAATATTTTAACTCTCCAACAAAGGTTAGATCCACTGAAGTTTTGCCTAAGTGCTGAAACCCAAATACTGTTTGAGGAGCTTCACCCATAATTAACTGAGCAAAACTCAGTGGATAAACGCCAACATCCCACAGAGCACCACCGCCAAAATCTGGTACTAGACGATAATCTGTTGGGTTTTTTAAAAAGAAATTAAAAACCCCCCGTACAACACGAACCTCACCTACCTTGCCACTCTT
>DAOUFY010000071.1:0-4448 GCA_034429745.1 Anaerolineales bacterium | reverse complement strand
CAAGATACCATGCGGTTAGAACGACCTTTCAATGAAGATTGGTTAATGGCACTCATTTTAGTCGTTGTATTTCTCGGTGGGATGGTTTGGATGTTCTCTCAATGGCGAGCCAGCGTTACCGTAACCGGCGTTGGAGCTTATGAGCTGGAGCAGGCGGATATGATTAGCAAGCTTGGTTCAGCATTGGTGGATACTAACGGTTATCTCATCCCGTTTGAAGTAGCTTCCGTTCTTCTTATCGCGGCGCTCATTGGCGCAGTGTATGTGGCTTGGGGGCGAACTTGGCAAAGGAAAAAGGAGGAAAAATGATCCCTCTCGGATGGTACTTAATCTTTTCAGCTGCACTTTTCAGCATAGGCTTGTTTGGTGTATTGGCGCGCCGTAATGTCATCATCATGTTGATGGGAGTGGAGCTGATGCTCAATGCAGTAAACGTGAATGTGCTTGCATTATGGCGTTATGTCAACCCGATGAATGTCAATGGACTTGTTTTTACTTTGATCATTTTTGCAGTAGCGGCCGCTGAAGCCGCAGTTGGCTTAGCCATTATCATTTCCGTCTTCCGCCGCCGAAAGACGGTGATTTCGGAAGATATCAACCTTTTGAAGTGGTAGCATGGTCGGAGGAAATGAATGACGATACAAACCCTTATTTGGCTGATACCTCTACCCCCTTTTATTGCTTTTTTTCTTATATGGCTGTTTTTCAATCGTTATAAAACTTTGAGCCATATTACGGCAGTCGGAGCTGCATTGCTTTCGTTTGTCGGCAGTATGGCGGTGGTTTATAAAGCCATACAAACTGAAGAATTAGGCCTTCATCCTCTGACAGCTGCTGTTCCATGGCTGCCTGTTGGGGATTCTTGGCTGCATATTGGGGTGCTCGTTGATCCCTTAACTGCAGTTACGCTGTTTTTTGTTGCCTGGACAATCCTTATGATCTTCCTTTACAGCATCGGCTACCATAATTACGGCAGCCCCAAAGGCGATCATGACCAAGCCGGTCTGCCGCCACATGGAGCTACAATAACCGATGAACATGGGCATGCGCACAAAGTGCCTTCGATTGAGCCGATGTATTCGCGCTTTTTTGCCTTTATCAGCTTATTTGCTTTTGGCATGTACCTGTTGGTATTAGCGGATAATTTGCTTACGCTCTTCATTGGTTGGGAGATTATGGGGTTGTGTTCCTATTTGCTGATTGGTTTTTGGTTTGCTAAACCTTCAGCGCGCAATGCAGCTATAAAGGCTTTCATTACTACTCGGGTAGGTGATGTTATTATGCTTATCGGCATTGCCTATCTGTACACTGCGGCGGGAACACTTAATTTTCGCGAAGTGCTTAACAATGAAGAGGTGTTAAAGCATTTGGTTGAAACGCCGGCGGGTGTGTTAGGGCTTTCAGCAGCTGGATTGATCAGCCTGCTGTTGTTTGCTGGAACGGTTGGCAAATCTGCCCAATTCCCATTGCATGTATGGTTGCCGGATGCGATGGAAGGACCGACGCCGGTTTCAGCGATGATCCATGCTGCGACAATGGTCTCTGCGGGTGTTTATGCAATGGTACGGATGTTCCCCTTGCATGCAGCTGGAATGCATGAACATGGTTTGACAACTAATATGGCTGTCATCGCTGGAGTCGGAGCTTTTACTGCTCTCTTTGCTGCAGTTATTGCTGTTGCCCAAAAGGATATTAAGCGGGTGCTGGCTTACTCCACAATATCACAATTGGGATATATGATAGCAGCTGTCGGCATAGGAGCGTACGTTGCTGCTGCTTTTCACTTGATTACTCACGCGTTCTTTAAGGCTCTGCTCTTTTTAGGCTCAGGCTCAGTCATCCATGGGGTGGAGCATGGTGTGCTTCATAGTGGTAAGCACATAGACGCCCAAGATATGTTCAACATGGGCGGCTTAGCCAAAAAGATGCCAAAAACCTTTATTACATTCACAATTGGTGGTTTGGCTTTATCCGGCTTTCCTTTAGTAACCGCTGGCTTCTGGTCAAAAGACGAAATCTTGGCAGATGCCTTCGGACACGGGTTCGGTATTGTATTTATTGTCTTGGCATTAGCAGCTTTGCTTACGGCATTTTATACGATGCGCCAAATAACCCTTACCTTTTTAGGAAAACCGCGCACTGAAGCGGCGCAGCACGCACACGAAACAGGCTGGACAATGACAGTGCCCTTAATGGTTTTAGCAGTGTTTGCTGTTACTGCAGGCTGGGTCGGCATACCACAGCATTTTCCTGTGTTAGGACAGTTTTCTGCTAATTGGTTCCATGAATTTGTGGGCAGTACGCTTCTAGAACACCCTAAAGCCGTTGATTTTAATCCAATTCCCTTGCTTACTTCGATTGTGGTCTCTTTGGGAGGATTGTTCTTGGGGTGGCTAGTGTATCGAGATTTGCCGGCCGGAGCAGCTGATCCCTTGCAAAAACCACTGGGCGTATTGTACCGTTGGATGGAAAATAAATTTTACTTTGATGAGTTATACAATACGATTTTCGTCAAGCCAGCCCGTTGGATCTCTGAAGTCTTAGTGTATCAGTGGATAGACCGCGGAATAATTGATGGAATTTTGCATGTGTTTGCTTATCTGTCCGATGTCATCGGTCTCTTCCTGAGGCGCGCAATTGATGCTCCAATTATCAATGGGTTTGGGGATTTAGTTGGTGAATCTTCAAAAAAGTTTGGACAATCCTTGCGCGTTATACAGACCGGGGTTGTTCAACAATACATGATCGCCGCCCTAATTTTTGTTTTTGGTGCGTTGATCTATTTCCTATACAGTATGCCATAGAACAAGGAGAAAGCCAATGAATCATATCCTTTCTCTCATCTTATTTTTTCCTGCCTTAGGTGCGATATTGCTTGCTTTGCTGCCTAAAGATCAAGTTAAGCTGTTTCGCTGGGCGGCATTATGTTTTACCTTAGTTCCATTTGGGTTAAGTCTTTATTTGTGGATGGCATTCAACCCACAGGTGGCAGGATTTCAATTTGAAGAACAGTACTGGTGGTATAAAGCTATTGGATCTTCGTATCACGTCGGTGTTGACCGCATCTCGCTTACCATGGTGCTGCTGACAACCCTGCTTATGCCGCTGGCAATATTGGCTTCTTTTTCGATAAAAGAAAATGTAAAATCCTACATGATCCTTTTCTTGTTGTTGGAGACAGGATTATTGGGCGTTTTCCTTGCATTAGATCTGCTGATCTTTTTTGTGTTTTATGAAGTTGGTTTAGTCCCTATGTTCTTTTTAATCCATCAATGGGGAAGCGAATATGGAGAAAGGCATATGCTTGGCGGGCGGGTTGTACCGGCGCGAGTTTATGCTTCCTTTAAATTCATGGTCTATACGATGGCGGCTTCATTAGGTTTGCTGTTGGCAATTCAATTGATGGGGGTGTCAACTGGAACGTATGATTTGGTGGCATTGTATCAGCAGTGGCCCAAGTTAAATGCGCTAAGCAATATACCCTTAAACTTATCTGTCCCGACGGTTAAGGCAATTGCATTTTGGGCATTTGTGATTGCCTTTGCTCTCAAGGTGCCGGTTTGGCCGCTGCACACTTGGCTGCCGGATGCCCATACTGAAGCCCCAGTTGCCGGTTCGATGATTTTAGCCGGTGTGTTGCTAAAGCTCGGCGCTTATGGGTTTTTACGGTTGGTACTCCCCCTATTTCCCGAACAAGCGGCCGCTTTTGCCGGGTGGCTAGGGTTTATGGCAGTCATGGCAATTATCTTGGGAGCATTCGCGGCTTATGGCCAAAATGATTTTAAGCGCTTGGTTGCCTATTCATCCATCAATCATATGGGTTTTGTTGTTTTGGGCGTGGCGGCTGCAGCAGCCTCTGCTGGAACCCTGCAGGCGAAATTTGCACTCAATGGTGCAGTGATGCAGATGTTCAATCACGGTCTTTCAGCAGCCGGGATGTTTTTCTTGGTTGGTGTTTTGTATGAAAGAACCCATACAAGAAATTTGGATGAATACGGCGGTTTGTTCCCATTAATTCCCGTTTATGGCGGCATCCTAATATTTACCGCGATGGGCAGTTTAGGGCTGCCGGGCTTAGCCGGTTTTGTCTCAGAATTCCTTGTTGTACGAGGGGCATGGCAAGTATTCGCGGTCTATACTGCATTGGCAATGATCGGCTTGCTATTCACTGGGCTTTATATTCTAAAGGGGATAAAGCTCGTCTTGCATGGGCCGTTGAATGAGAAATGGGTAGGCCATATATGGGAGATGAACTTCCGTGAAGCTGTGGTTATTCTTCCTCTTATGATTCTGATGTTATGGCTTGGTCTCTGGCCTGCAAGTGTATTGGATGTCATCAATCGTGCAGTAAGCATGCTTTATTAAGGTATGAGGTGATCCATGCAATTTCCGATCCTTAGTTTTATTGTATTTACACCCATTCTAGCTGCGGTGATCATTTTCCTCAT
>DAOUFY010000070.1:0-18626 GCA_034429745.1 Anaerolineales bacterium | reverse complement strand
TTTGCCAAAGCCTAAAAACAATGCCAGCAATGCAGTGATAACGAATAACCAAGGTGAAAAACGCTCCACTTGAATAAATGTCATGCCCGCTAATACCCGTAAAATAAAAGCAGCAGCCAGAAACATCACATCAATAATTGGAACATGCTTGATCCAGCGCGAATAAGCCAAGTTAGCTAAAAAATAAGCCAAACCAACTGCAGCAAAGGCGGGAGACAGTACATAAGCCAAAGGGAATACCACGAAAAACAAGACAATGCTGATAAGCACCGCTGAACGAACACTTAATGCTCCACTGGCAATGGGACGTTGGCATTTTAGGGGGTGACGGCGATCAGCTTCAATATCAAGGATGTCATTTATGAAATATACAAGACTGGAAATTAAGCAAAACAACACAAAGCCGGCTGCCGTCATGATTAAAGCTTTCAGGTTGAAAAGCTGACGATCAAAAACCAAGGCAGCAAAAAGGACAAAATTCTTTGTCCATTGTGCTGGGCGCATGGTTTTTATCATGAGGCTAAAAAAATGCATAACCACCTCGTCATGCAGAGGACTACTGCGTTTGGAATATTGCACATCTCTGCGACGGAATAATCTATTACCCGCGCGTTTTCACCCGATGCAGTTTGCCAAAAAGCGGGTGATCATAGCTGACAATGGAGAAAACTTTCAGTCCCTGCAATTCAGCATTTGTCGTAAACTTTTCCTGCGCCATTATTCCCAGCGGCTGAGCCACGCTTAAGGCAATGACTCCTAGCAACATAACGAAAGCCCATTGATCAAGCCATTCCCATAAGCTTTTTGCCTTCATCCGGCGGATTGCCAGCGCGCCGGCAATCGCCGCCAGCCCTCCACTAATGACAAGGTTTGTGCCGCAATTGGGATGAACCGCCAAGTGGTGCTCCCCAGCTTGCAAGCGCTGACGAGCCTCTTCTAGAGCAGCATACAAATCTTGGGTGGATATATCCCCTATGATATACAATCCTTCCGCATCAGAATGCCCTGCCAGACGAATCTGGGGATGGCTTTGTGCAATCACATGCAGGGTTGCATGCTCCAGAGCGTGATTGCGGCGAACAAGGGAGAAAAATTGTTTCACATTATTTTGCAATTCGCTGAACTTCATGAACTGAAGTATACCACAAAAACCATTTCGTTGTTTTTGTGAGACATCGGCTTAGCTGCTCAACAATGTATAACAGCTGTCAATCAGTCCTTCACCTATGATATAATAGCGGACGTTTCATTTATCTTTTTTATTCAAGAAGGCAACAGATACTATGCTGACTTTAAACCCAGAAGAACGTGAGCGTATTGAAATCATGCGCGCTAAGATTGCTGAAATTGGAAAATTAATGTACGAACGCAAATTGACCGATGCTGCGGGCGGCAATATTAGCGTGCGCATAGGGAATTATCTGCTTATCACACCGCGGATGGCTGGCAGTCATTACCGTTGGCAGCTTTCTCCTCAACAAGTGCTCATTACAGATCTGCAGGGCAACAAGCTGGAAGGTGATGGCGAACCATCGCGGGAAAGCCGAGTACACATCAAGCTACTGAATACCTATTATCCACAAGGGCAAGCTGTCGTACACGGGCATGCGTTGAATGCATTGGTTTTTTGTGCAGCCGGCAAGCCGCTTCCCTCCCTGCTCTATTCAACCGACAAATTTGGTGAGATCAAGATTGTGCGTTCTATTCCCGTTCATTCTGCCGAGCTAGCTGAAGAAATTTGCGAAGCTCTACGCGGCCAAGAAGATCGGGTGGAGAAATATGCAGCCGTCATCCTCGCTCAACGACATGGGGTATTTGTTTTGGCAAAAGACTTGAACGCCGGTTACGATGCCTTAGAACGCGTTGAGGGCAATGCCTACTGTGCCTTAATGAGCAAGCTGCTTACAGCATAGTCGAGGGATAAAAAACGACATCATGCCCAATTAGCTTGCCATCTTTATAAACAAAGCGAGCTGAGAAAAACTTATCACCCTCCAGCCAAGGCAAAAAGATGCGATCGCCTTCCCACAAGTTAAGGGAAAGTATTTTTTCGTCCTCTACCCAAGCCAGTACTCCTTCATCGTTTTCTTCTATGCTGCCGCTGAATTCAGAAGCTGTAAAGACAAAGACGTACCAGTCTTCATCATGGGCAAAACCGGGGAAGGTAATAAAGCCCCTTAAGCTCGGAGAGAATATCCGCAAGCCACTTTCTTCATAAACTTCACGGATCACACAATCTTCAGGGGTTTCGCCGGGCATAAACTTGCCCCCTAAGCCATTCCACTTGCCTGCATTGATGTCATTGGCTTTTTTTATGCGATGGATCATCAAGGTCTTGCCTTGATGCTTGATGTAACATAATGTAGCTAATTTCATTATCTAGAAACCCAAACTCTTCAAATTTTGCTCTATGCTGGAAGCTGTATGCTCTTTGCCCAGCAATTCCTGCCAAAAACGCTCATCATAACGCCGCGAACGCAGAGGGATCGGCATAGGAACAGACCAACCTAACAACAGCACTTCCTCTTTCGGCTGCAAGTGAGCTAACATCCCGCGCAATTTATCGCGTCCGGCTAAGCCGGATAGCACCGCATGAATGTCATCTTCATCTCCTAGCCAACCACAAATACGCGTGCCGAGTTGGGACATTACTTCATCATAGATTTGAGAGGGTCGCTGATCAATGATGATCAAGGTTACGTAGTATTTGCGCATTTCGCGCGCAATGGTGCTGAACGTTGTTTGAGCAGCCATCTCGCGATTAAGCAGCTTATGAGCTTCTTCTACCACAATAACTAAAGGTCGCGGCTCGACAGTTTTCCCTTTGCTGCCCGAACGGAAGCTGTTTACCCGCTCTTCCCAGCGCTCGCGAATTCGACGCGTGAGCAAATTGGTTACAAAGAGATAATCCAAGTCTGTTTCATATTTGCCAAAGGAAAGAATGACGTGTTGAGAGGAATCCAAAGCTTTGATAATCTCTCCGAGCGAATCAACTGCCGGCTCTTCTACAATGTAAGGGCGATTGAAGAGCTTGCTTAACTTGGAATGCAGCCCCTCAGCCGCCATGGGATGCACACCGTTGGCTTCTGCCCAACCTCTAACACTATCTTCAGCCGGCTTTCGCTTGCCATTCTCATCCACAACAGTAGAATCGGCTTTTAGCTCCTTAAAACACTTAAACCATTCTGTTGCGCCAAAACTGCTAACCAAAGCCTCTAAAACCGTTGGGGTGGTTTCTTTCAAGTTCAGTTCGCGAGTCAGCAGCTCAATATCCTGCGGCTGAATATCGCGCATAGCAATCTCCAAGTGAAAATCCGGCGCTTGGTCGCGAATAAGAGTGCCGCGTCCCAATCCCACTACACGTACGCGAGTTGGAAATTTTTCGCGCAGTCCCGGCACCGTCAATCCCGTATCTGAAGCCGTATCGCGATAGGCATATTCATTATGCATATCAAACAACAGCACGGAAGCCGTATTATGATGAATTAAGCCTGCCAATAAAATTCGGGTAAGGAAGGACTTGCCGGTACCTGTTGCTCCGAAAATACCGGCAGAACGTTGTACAAATTTATCCAACTGAATGCAAATCGGATGGCCCTGTTCGCGGGTATAGCCAAGCACAAAATTACCCTTCTCTTCAGCTTTGCCAAAAATCTCAGCAATATCTCCAGCGCTTGCCATGCGTACAATGGAATGGTGAGGTGGTACAGTCTTCACCGGCATAGGATGCGGCCTTTCACGCAAGCCGGCTTCAACCTCTCTCCACCACTGCTCGTAAGCTTCAGTACCTATTTCTGGCGGGCATTCCAACATCAATGATGGAAGCACCTCAAGATTGGTGAAAAGCGTTTGCCCATGCAGCAAATGAGCCAACTCATTAGGCAGACGCATTTCGCTTTGTTCATCGGCAAAACGAGGATTCGTAGAGCCAAGCTGCATATCGGTAACCAAGCCGTAGAAAAGGCTTTTACTGCCCTCTGTACTGCTGCCACCTTCAATCACTACAAAAGCTCCTTCCTGCACTTCTAAAGAAGGTACAGTCAAGCGAACTCGGAAGCTTTCTTTTAACCCGCCGCCAACTACGTAACCAATCTCTCTTGGCGCTTCAGACGAATCCATAAGATCTCCAACTTAATGATGAGAACCGTTGAGGTGCTGTTCCAGCCAAAGCCGAAAGCTATTCAGATCTCGAAACACAGCTTCAGGTTTCTGCTGTAAAAGACCCTCTAGATCTACTTTTTCATACCACGCTGCCCCTAAAGGTATAGCGCCAACTTCTTTGGCATCGCGCATATCAGATGGGGCATCACCAACATAAGCGACTTGAGATGGTTGAAAGCCCCATTGCTGAATAATCTTACGCATGCAAGCTGGCTTTATCACTCCTTGGGGTGCACCACCTTCTACCGCATCAAAATAAGAATCAATTCCTAACTCCTTTAACGAGATGTGAGCGGTATTAATGCCCTTGCCGGTAACCACTGCCAAAGCTATGCCGCGCTTCTTCAACATCTCCAGCACTTCCTTGACTCCATCAAAATGCTGAGTAGCCTTAGGGCTTAGTTCGCGATAGACAGATTCATATAACTGCAATGCTTCCTGCCAATGTTCTGGAATCAAGCGCTGCAGCACCCCTTCTTCTGAAGGTCCAAACAAAGCCATAATATCCTCATCAGCGAACTGACGCGGAGTAAAGTGGGCTAAAGCTGCCCGATAGGAAGGAAAAATTACCGGGAAGGTATTCCCCAATGTACCGTCTAAATCAAATATTACACCTTTTATTTTCATACACCAACAAACCTTTTCTTTATTGACTGAAGTCTTCAATGTTGTAAATAAATTGAATAAATGCTGTTAACATAATTACAAACTCAGAAAAAACAGAGGAATCATGAGCAGTTCTCGATAAACTAGCCTATTATACCATAATGAAATAGCTTGTTGATCTCAGCAACCTGCTTGAAATTCTATGCTCAGAAAAAGCATCAATATTTGACAAGTCAGAAAGAAGGTAAGAAGAGCATGGTATGGTATAATGTTGGATATATCCTTTTTACCTTAGTTTAGAAAACCTTTAACTGCTGCCCATTGCACTTTATACTCATGGATAAAAAGCCCCCTTTTTAACGTGGAGCATATTCGATGATAAGGTAATTACAAACAATGCATCTTAACAAATCATAACTGACTATGTCAAACAACCACGATTCTTTACTAATTATTGATGGACACGAAGATATTGCGTGGAATGCGCTTGAGCTTAACCGCAATTATCTTCAAAGCGTAGCAGCAGGTCGGCGCGCGGAAGAAAATAGCCCTATTCCAACTCACATTGGCGAAAGGCTGCTTGGACTGCCTGAATGGATCGAAGGCAACGTTGCGCTTATCTTTGCCACCTTATTTGTAACCCCAGCCAATCGTGCTGAAGAGTTAGACCAACATCTTGTCTATCATACCCCAGAAGAAGCACAACGTTTATGCCTCCAAGAACTCCAGTATTATCAGCGGCTGACAGAACAAACTTCTGCCTGTAATATCGTAACAAGCTGGCAAAGTGTAGAAGAAGTATTGGCAAGCTGGAAAAATGGCAACCCGACCGTAGGGTTTGTACTCCTCATGGAAGGTGCAGACGGCATACTCAAGCCCATAGACGCGGCAGAATGGTATGAAAAAGGGCTGCGCATCATCGGGCTAGCGTGGAGCGGCACCCGTTATGCCGGCGGCACGGGGGCGCCGGGCGGTTTAACTGCCTTAGGCTATCAGCTGCTCGATGTGATGCAGGAATTCAATTATATTCTTGATCTCTCTCATTGCGCTGAAAGAGCTTATATGGAAGCTGTTGATCATTATGATGGTACGCTGATTGTCAGCCATGCCAACCCGCGTCGTTTTCTGCCCACAGATCGCGGGCTTTCGGATGAAATGATCAAACGCCTGATCGAACGCGATGGGGTAATCGGAGTCATTCCCTACAATCGCTTTTTAAATGCCGAGTGGCAGCGGGGAGAAGCACGCGAAAAGGTAACCCTACGACGATTAATCGAAGCCATTGATTATATATGCCAGATAGCCGGCGACGCTCAGCATGCAGCTATCGGCTCAGATTTTGACGGTGGTTTTGGTCTTGATTCGATTCCCTCTGAATTAAACAGTATAGCAGACCTCGCAAAAATAGGTACCGCCCTTTATCAGCAAGGGTATAGCTCTGCAGATGTGGAAGCTATTCTGAATGGAAACTGGCTGCGCATGTTGAAGAAAAGTCTGCCTCAAGCCTAAGCTATAAAGCAAATATTTCACCCTCATGAGCTCTGACTATCTAATCTCACCCATGCTGATTACCATCATCATTTTAGCTGGTGCACTAATCTTGTTCATCAGCGGACGAATACGGATGGATTTGGTAGGGCTGATGGTTATGGTCAGCTTAGCAATCAGCGGTGTGCTCACCCCCTCAGAAGCTCTCTCTGGCTTCAGCGCTCCAGCCGTGGTAACAATTTGGGCGGTATTTATCATCAGCGGCGGTCTAACCCGCAGCGGTTTAGCAGCTTGGCTTGGACGGCGGCTGCTGTATTTCGCCGGCAATGACGAATTGCGCATCCTCTTCCTATTGATGGTTCTGGCAGCCATCATGTCATATACCATGAATACTATTGGGGTCGTAGCAATGCTGATGCCGGTTGTCATGGATATAACCCGTCAGAGGCATCAATCACCTTCCCGTTTCCTGCTGCCAGTGGTACATGCTTCTTTACTCGGGGGCATGGCTACCCTTTTCGGCACTCCTTCCAACCTTTTAGCAAATGAAGCTTTGGTTAAATTTGGATACCCTCCATTTTCACTCATAACATTTACAGCAGCCGGCATAGTCATCGCCTTCAGCGGCATCCTCTTTAATGCCTTTATCGGAAGAAGACTGCTTCCACAAATCAGCATTCGGCACATGTTCCAATCCGAAGATCAACCAAAGCTCATTCATGTTTACGATTTAGATGAGCGCATGTTTTTGCTTATCCTACCTCCCCAATCTCCTTTGATAGGCAAAACACTATCAGAAAGCCGTTTAGGAACAGCATTAGGCTTCAATGTCATTGCCATTTTGCGCGGCAAGAAAAAAATCCTCGCCCCAAGCCCAGATACGGTTCTTCAAGAAGGTGATCGGTTTGTAACTATTGGGCGTGTTGAAACACTTGAAGAGCTCTCTCAATGGCAGCAAGTATTAGTGAATAAACCCAATCTTTCCACAGAAGCATTAATTTCCGAACGGATTAACCTTATCCAAGTCAAACTTTCACCCCAATCGCAGTATATTGGACAAACTATTAACAGCATTCATTTCCGCAAGCGTTTCGGAGCAAATGTACTTGCCATTATGCGCGATGGCATACCCCGCCGTACTCATCTCACTGAACTATCTTTAGGATATGATGACGTTCTGCTACTGCAAATCACCCAAGAGCAAGCTGAGCGAATGAAAAGCAACCCCGATTTCATTTACCTCGGTCCGCGAGTGCCCGGCACATACCGCCTAGCTGAACGATTTCTCATCCTTTCCATCCCTGAAGGATCTGCTCTTGTTGGCAAGACATTGGAAGAGAGCCGCCTAGGACATGCATTTAACTTGAATGTCGTAGGTATAATGCGCGGCGGCGACACAATACTCATGCCGATCGCGGAAGAACAAATTCAAGCCAATGATTACTTAATTATTCAAGGCAAAATTGATGACTTAGCTGTGCTCCAAGGACTGCAAGGTTTGATTGTCGATCATCAAGCAGCCCCAACGTTGCAGTGGCTGGAGACCGATCAATATGGCATGGTGGAAGTCATGCTCCACCCACGCGGCAATATCTCTGGCAAAACGCTAAAGGATATTCACTTTCGAGAAAAATATGGCTTGAATGTCCTCGCCATTTGGAGCAGCGGACGCGCCTATCGCTCTAATTTATTCAATCGTCCATTGCGGTTTGGTGATGCGCTGCTGGTTTATGGTAAGCGCGATCAACTTAGCGTATTAAGCACCAGCACCGATTTTATGGTGCTAAGTCAAGAAATTCAAACGCCCCCTTTGCTCGAAAAAGCTCCGCTCGCAGCAGCCATTGTCATTGGGACGATTATAATCATCATGCTGGGATGGCTGCCTTCTTCAATCGCCATGGTGAGCGGCGCGGTGCTTATGCTGTTGAGCGGTTGTCTTTCTATGAATGAAGCCTATCGCTCCATTGAATGGCGAGCGGTCTTTCTCATTGCCAGCATCATTCCTTTAGGGATTGCAATTGAGAAAAGTGGTACGGCAAATCTTATTTCTGATTGGCTTTTCAACCTTTTTTCTTCAGGCACCAATTTTGGCACTGTTCAAGCTGTCATTTTACTTAGCAGTCTGTTTCTCATCACCAGTATGGCATCCCAGGTTATGTCCAATTCCATCGCGGTAATCATTATGGCTCCCATTGCCATCAACCTCGCGCAAAAATTGCAGCTTTCTCCGTACAGCTTGATCTATACCGTGGCTATCGCATCCTCCACTTGTTTTCTTGCGCCTTTCAGCCATGCAGTAAATATGATGGTTATGGGAACCGGCGGCTACCGAGCTAAAGATTACACAAAAAGCGGTCTGCCACTGCTCATTATCATACTGGTCTGCACATTGCTCATTACCCCTTTCTTCTTTCCGCTGTCCACTCGTTGACATCCCTATAAGCCGCATGTATAATCAATGTAGCTTAATCTGGAGACAGCTCTGTGAATGAAATCTATCTGCGCAGCATCAGTGGGCAATCCTTTCGAGTTGAAGGAGAAATGAAACTTGGGCGCGACCCCTCCTGCCAAATCAACATCCCTGATGCGCGTATTTCTCGCATTCATGCTACACTGCAGGTCAAAGATAACTTTCTTTATGTCAAGGATGAAGGCTCATCCAATGGCACTTATATCAATGGTATTCGCATAAACAAGCCGACACTGCTTCAGCATGGTGATCATCTTCAGGTTGGCAGCACAAAGCTTAAAGTTGAATATATACCCGTGCAAGAAGTTGCGCCCGAATCGAATGAACCGGCGGCAGAAACTGAAGTGGTTGCCGCGTTGGCGAATGTAGTTCAACCTCAAAAAACTACCGAAAAGCAAGCCCCTCCATCTACACAGCATACTGAATTAAAGCCGCATGTTGCATATAATCCCCCACCAAGCAGTGAGAACGAAATTTATGAGACGTTGACAAACGTCCCCGCACCGTCAAAAATTGCTCCAAACGAGCAAAACATAATTTTTTCGATGCTTTCTCCATCGAAGCTAGCCAAAAAAGAAAATATCCTACCGGCGGTGCTCTTGTTGGCAGCACTGTTAATTGGGTTAAGTCTTCTTATCCTCCCTCAAATTTTTCCCACCGAAACTAAAAAGTCGGGAGACACTTTACCCGATTCCGGCGCGAAGGAAATTTTTGCAGTCTCACCAAGCGGACGCGAGATAGAAACCAAGCAAGGCATTCGCATAATAGTCCCCCCCCATGCAGTAACGGAAAACGTAATCGTAGAAGTCTTAACTGAAGCCCATGCCCCTTCTTTGCCGGCGCCGTTATCTGCTTTGGGCAATGCTATTGCCATTAAAGCTCAAAATGCTCCACCATTGTCTTTTCCGCTGATTATTGAACTGCCCCTTCCGACAGACGAGCCTTCCACCAGCACCGAGCTAGCTGCTTTGCGCTTTCAAGATGATCGTTGGCTGTTTCTCGGCGGGATAAGAATAGCCAATACATTGCGCTTCTCTACTGATGCATTTGGATTGTTTCAAATTGTCAAGCTGCCGCAAGAAAGCCAATACCTTTCTTTTAGTCCTGTTTTAATCATCAACCAGGGAGACGCCCAAGCAGCCTTATCGCCTTGGCAATGGTGGCAAGCCCCAGATAACGCCCTCAGTGAGCTGATGAACGTCAATCACCTTATAACCATAACCAAAAAGGAAGATGCCTCAAAAGAAAAAGGTGGTTCCATTGCACACCTATCTCTACCTTTTGGTGTCTATTCCAGTTGGTGTGTCGGTTGGTATAATGAGCAATTAGGCTCAATTCAATACCGCATTATTCCCTATCAGCTTTCCTTAACTCGTTATTCTTGCCGCTGGGAAGATTTCCTGCAGGGAAAATGCACGCTGGAAACTATTCCAATCACCATTAATTCTGCCGATGAAGGTTCAGAGAAGAGCTGCCGCAAGTAGCTTTTAGCAATTCACTTTCGCATACAACAGCTGATCAACGATTTGATTGTTTTTAATCGCGCTGCAGCGCAGCCTTCCTTCAAAGACAAAGCCGGCTTTTTCCAACACGCGGCACGATGCCTGATTGGTTGCATAAGGCTCAGCATAAATGCGCACTAAGTTGAAATGAGCAAAAGCAGCCTCAGTAAAACAGCGCACAGCCTCACTCATGATACCTTTGCCCCAAAATGGTTCCGCCAGCCAGTACCCAAGTTCAGCAGTTAGACGATGGACATCCTTATTTATGCTCAATCCAATTGAACCAATCGCTTCAGTTGGAGTAGCCAAAGCGAAAACTGTCATAGGATCTTGGGCAGTAACCATACCGATAAAGGTATTGGCATCTTCCAGCGTATAGGGATGAGGAAAAACATCCCGCAAGTTCAACCATATCTTTTTATTGTTCGCATAACGCGCTAAGATGTCAGCGTCAGTAACCTGCCACGGGCGAATCGAACCAAAACTAGTTTGAATAATCATCAACGTGCCTCTTATGGTGTAAAAGTTTTAATAATTATATCTCTAAAAGCTTATTTTCCAAAACCATAAAAAACCGAGTATAATATATAACCCATGATGAAAAAGCCAAGTCTGCCTAAGTTAAGTTCCGAAGAACTGCGGCTGTTGATGAAAGAACAATATCTGCAAGACCGCGCGGCGCGGATAGAGCACTTTAAAAAAAGCGGACGCATTGCCGGTATTGGATCTGAAACTGCTGAGATGCAAACCATTCCCCTGCCATTGGAGAGGAAACGAAGACGTTCTCATTTCAGCATTTTAGATGGATTTCTACTGCTCGTTGAAATTGCAGCACTGCTGGGCTTATTAATATTAATCTTTAATGGAGTGAACGTGCTTTCCGACTTAAACCGCCAAGTCATCCAAGTCCTGCAGCCGCCTACCTTAGTACCAACACCACTGCTATCAGCAGTAGTGTTGCCGGGCGGACATACTCCACCGGATGCAAGCGGTAGAGCAGAATTCAACGAAGCAGAAATTCCACACCACTTGCTGCCAATCGTGCAAGCGATGGGGGAGCTTCCCATTCCAACCCCAAGTGCAGAACAAACCCTACGCATTCAAATCCCCGACATACATATTGACGCACCTGTAGTACAAGGAGACGGTTGGGAACAGCTCAAGAAAGGAGTTGGAAAACGCATTGGCTCACCCGAAGCTGGCAAACCCGGCAACTTGGTTCTCTCTGCTCATAACGATATTTTCGGTGAAATCTTTCGCGATCTCGATCAGTTGAAACCCGGCGATGAAATTATCCTCTTTACTAGTCAGCGTTCCTACACCTACCGGGTAACGGAAATAAAGATCACCGACCCTACGGACGTAGCTGTAATGGAACCTACCATCAATCCCACTTTAACCCTGATCTCATGCTACCCATATCGTATTGATACTCACCGAATAGTTGTCAAAGCTGCATTAGAGGAATAAAAACTCTGCTCCTTACCTAGCAAGGAGCGATATTTTTAAGGAGATATGATGAGTAAAAAACAAAAATTTCAAAAAGCACAACCAGCAAAAAGCAGCCGTTCAACAAGATCTTCAGCGAGCCTTAATTCAGCGGCGACGCTTACACCATCATCTTTACCCAGTACAAGTCCAACTATGGCAAACTACAGTCAGACATTCAACCCAGATTATTCCAACGTCATCAAAGACCTGAAGCGAATTGGCACCTTAGCTGGCTTCTTCTTTATTGTTCTCATCGTACTATCATTCTTTCTGCAATAAGAAAGAATAATGTAGAACCAAGTTGCTCTTATCCTTCCCATCTCAGCTGCCTTCTGAGCAAATCATCTTTTGCTTATGATGGCAGCTATGGGTTATGGCACTCTGAAAAGAGGTTGTATTGCCTTTGATGAATACCAGAAATCATCAAACCGTATATGAATAAATTTGAGCCTTCTGCAAAGTCGCCGTATTGGGGAACCACAACAAAAACAGTTGTGGGGCTCGGTGTTGTTGCTGCATTGGGCGCCCTGCTGTACTTTTTACACCCCATCATTGGTCCTTTGCTGTTGGCTTTTGTTCTCTCCTACTTGCTTTACCCAGTTGTAGAATGGTTCCAGCGCGTTACTCGTTTTTCATGGCGCGCCTCTGCGGGTATTGTTTATATAATCTTTATCATTCTACTGTTAGGGTTTATCAGCGCCGCCGGCATAGCTCTTTATCAGCAGTTCCGCAGCCTAATTGAAGCCATTCTCCAACTGCTCCGCAATCTGCCTAATCTCATCTCCACTTTACCCGGAGAAATATTAGTTATTGGCGACTTTCAGTTTGACTTAAGCAAGTATGGACTAAATGCTCAAACACTCGCTCAAGAACTTCTTAACAACATCCAGCCGGTTATTGGACAAACCGGCAGTTGGCTAGGGGCAATTCTCAGTGGTACAGCCAGCTTTATAGGGTGGACATTTTTTATTCTTCTTGTTACATTTTTTATACTATCAGAAGCTCAGCAAAAAAACCCTGAAGAGACAACCCCATTTTTTGAACTGCCCGGCTACAACTACGACTTTTACCGCATCAGCAAAGAATTAAAACGAATTTGGAACTCGTTTTTACGCGGACAAATTATCATAGTCCTTATCGAAGGGATAATAGACGCCGTTGTACTCAGCATATTGGGAGTGCGTTACGCGCTTGCCTTAGGGTTGCTTGCCGGCTTCGGCAGATTTGTTCCATACATTGGACAATTCACCAACGTAACCGTAAGCGGATTGGTGGCATTTTTTCAAGACACCAACTATTTAGGTATTGATCACACTGCATTTACCATTATCGTAATCGTTTGGGTCATCCTAATGGATACGATGGTGGATAACATCATTGCGCCCCACATTTTTGGGCGTTCCTTAGGATTGCATCCAGCTGCTATTTTAGTTACTGCGCTAATCGGCGCTCGTCTTATCGGCTTGCCGGGTGTCATCCTCGCAGCGCCAGTTTTAGCCAGCATTCGGCTGTTTGGCAGATACGTCAGCCGTAAAATGCTTAATCTCGACCCGTGGCGCGAGCCGGATATTGAGTCACCCTCCATCGAATTCCCTTGGCTAAGTTGGTTCCACCGAATGAAAGCCCTTTTTCAACACAGAAGGAGATAAGATTAAAAAGAAACAGGAGTAAGTTCATTAATACTCCTGCATAAATATAACAGTTTTCTCTTTTTCATGACCCGCACAGGACTCGAACCTGTAACCCATTGATTAAGAGTCAATTGCTCTGCCAGTTGAGCTAGCGGGCCTTCACACTTACAAACAGCGTGTTAATTATACGCAAAACCCCCGAAAAGTCAATGACTAGCCGCTATATTTTTTATATTATCCAATACTAGCTACCTCACGTCAATAACGTATTGGAGACTCCCGAATTTTTATCGAGAATCGGTTGACGAACTGCCAGAGGCATGGTAAAATGTAACCCTTGCAACCAAAAGGGCGCGTAGCTCAATGGTAGAGCAGTGGCCTTTTAAGCCATTGGTTCAGGGTTCGATCCCCTGCGCGCTCATGGATAAAACAAGAAACCTTTGCCATCTTGTCTAGAAAGGCAAAGGTTTTTTAATGCTTATTGGATTGTTTTTCTCCACAGTACGCCTGCAATGCAAGCGTGGAGACTACGATTTCTTATTGCTGACCGGATTTGTTTTCCTCGCCTGATTGCTGCGCCGCCCATTTGAGGCGCTTTTCTCACTCTGGATTTGATTCGGATTTTGAGGCGGACGTGAACGCCGGACTCTTTTCTTTGGACGCGATTTTTTATCTGCTTCTGTCTTTGGGACAGCACTTGCACTAAGACTTTCTTCTGTGCTCTTCTTTCTTTTCTTGCTTCTTTGCCGTCTCTTTCCCGACTTTTCCGATCCTTGCCGAGGAGGATACTTTTTCTCTTTGTCTTCAGCTGTTGATTTGATTTGACTCGTTTCAGCCGCAGTGATTGGCAAACTTTCAACCACATCCAGATCCTCGAAGGTTTCAAGGATTTCCATTTCATCTACTTCTTCGAGAAGTTCGACTAATTTTTCCTCTTCTTCTTCGATTTCTTGGGCTGCCAGCTGCTTCCTGCGTTGTGCTTCAGCTTCAGACCACGGCTCGATCTCATTGATCTCATATTCACGATAGGTATTATCAGCAAAACAGACGAGTACCGTTTTCTTGAGCGGATACACCGTGATAACCTTGCCTTCACCAAGCGGGGTCATTACGCGTTTGCCGCGTTTGGGCATAGTCTTTAGCGAATCTTCGTAGCTTTCATATTCATAGGCCATGCAGCAGCGCAGCCGACCGCACATGCCGGTGATTTCCATCGTCGTGAGTGAGATCTGCTGGGCTTTCGCCATTTTGACAGAAATTGGGTTAAATACTGTCAGGAACTTTGCACAGCAACGCGTTTCTAAACCACAGCTGCCCATCCCGCTTAGCAACTTAGCCACATCGCGGGCTCCAATCAGCCTAAGCTCTACTTTTGTTTCAGGAAAACGTTCTTGAAGTGCTTCTCTCAGAGGAGTAAGGTCTTTCTTAGGTGCTGATTCGTTATTGCAATACAGCGTCAACCGGCTACCATCAATGTTAAATTCTGCACCAGCAATCTTAACACCGCTTAGCTCTAATTCTTTTACTTTACTTAAGCAAAACTCAACAACTTTCTCTTCCTGAATTTGCCAATATTGGCGAAGTACTAAATCTCGCGGGGTTGCTTTGCGTTCAATTGGTTTCCATCCCTCTTCTGGCTGAGGTGGAGGAGAATCAAAAGTTTGTACAACTTTTCCCAGCTGCCGTCCGCGGCTAGTTGAAACAATGACAAAATCGCCAACAGTTACATCTGGCATACTGCTGGCATCAAAATGATAAACCTTAGAAACAGAGTGAAAACGTACTCCGACAATATAAGGATTTGCTTCATCCATCTTGTGCATCTTGTGTGCTATTGAGCGCCGCCATGCTTACCTTGCCTGCAATAATATTGGCTAATTCCGCAAAGGCTTTGGCTATTGGTGATTCGGGGTAAGCAGCAACGACTGGTTCACCGCTATCACCACCTTGACGAACGATTGGATCAATAGGGATTGAAGCAAGGAAGGGGACATTGGCTATTTCCGCTAAGCGTTCACCCCCACCACTGCCAAAGATATCCATTCGCTGTCCATCCGGCAATTCAAGGTAACTCATATTTTCTATTATTCCAAGTACTGGGATCTCTAACTTGCGGAACATTTCAACGCCACGCCTGGCATCTTCAATTGATACTTGCTGCGGTAAAGTTACAATCACAGCGCCGCTGAGAGGAATGGTTTGGGCTAAACTAATCGGAGCATCACCAGTGCCGGGCGGCAAATCTATAATCAAATAATCCAATTCTCCCCATTCCACATCACCAATAAATTGCTGGATGGCACTATGCAGCATAGGACCACGCCAGATCAATGCTTGATCGGGAGCAACAAAAAAGCCGATTGAAATCACCTTTACGCCATATGCTTCTGCCGGCACCATGCGGTTATTTTTACCCGCCGGCACCTTACGAATACCCATCATTGTAGGAATATTTGGCCCATAAATATCGGCATCTAATAAACCAACGCTTGCCCCGCATTTTGCCAGGGAAACCGCTAAGTTCACAGCGACCGTGCTTTTTCCAACTCCACCTTTGCCAGAACCTATGGCAATGGCATTTTTCACCGGGACTTTGATGGTCCTTTGAAGGCGCTTGTCTTGCGGTACCTGAGCTTTTACCTGAATATGTACTTCTTTAACACCATCCAGAGCTAAAACGGCTTGGCGGGCATCATTTTCCATTGTTGTCCGCAGCGGGCAAGCGGGAGTGGTAAGCACAAGGGTAAAACTTACCCGTCCATCCTCAATTTGAATATCTTGAATCATATTAAGAGACACAAGGTCTCTTTTCAATTCAGGGTCTTGCACGCGGCTAAGTGCCTGCAATACCTGTTCTTTTGTTATCGTCTGTTGTATCATTTTTTCCTTTTCTTTTTTCTATCACCCATTGTTGACTTAGTTTTCAGCCTTTGCCTTTTTGGCAGCTTTAGCTGCCTCGGCTTCAGCGCGAGCTTTTTCCTCGCGGGCATAATTAAGCGGCCGAATTTGTGCATAATAAGAAGCCGGCTTCAATAACTTTTCCAGAGGGTAAATATTTTCCTTCTGGCGGTCATAGACTGCCAATTCATAATCGTGATCCATTTTTATGGCATCAAAAGGACAAAATTCGGCACAATAACCGCAATTCATGCAAATATCTACATCAATATAAAATTCTGCTGGAGTAGGGATCGGTTTGCCGGTTTGGGGATCGCTGGATCGGACAATCCATATACATTGTGGCGGGCAAACTTTAGCGCAAATACCGCAAGAAGTGCAGCGTATCTTCTTTGTACCGTCTTCTCCCTCATCATAAACCAAAAAGGGAACAAAACGAAATTCTTCCGGCAGGATAGTTTTTTCTTCAGGATACTGAATGGTAAATGCTCCTTTAACCTCTGCACTGCTGCGATAAGCAATTCCTTCTTCGGTATAGTAACGTTTCTTTCCAAACCGCAAGTCATCAATATATGTATCAATGAACCTTTTTAATGTTACCCCTAATCCCTTGATGATTCCTTTTCCGTACATTTTCACTCCCTTAGTTTTTTACGGCTTTAGCGGTCGGTTTCACCCAATACGATATCAATAGAACCCAACGCGATTATCGCATCGGCGATCTTGCCATTGATACACATTAAGGCAAGCGGGGTCAAATTGATAAACGAAGGGGCGCGTACATGATAACGCCAAGGATTTGCTTTGCCATTCGAGACAATATAATATCCCAATTCACCTTTGGGTCCTTCCACCCGCCCGTAGGCTTCACCAGCCGGCACTCGGATTTGATATTTCGGCGCACCTTGCAGAATAGGACCCTGCGGCATCTGCTGAATAGCTTGCTGAATAATGCGGACAGACTGACGCATCTCTTCCATGCGCACCAAGTAGCGATCATATACATCACCATGATAACAAACCGCAACATCAAAATCAAAGCGATCATAAATGCTGTACGGGTCAGCGCGGCGAATATCATAAGGAACGCCAGAAGCGCGCAGCACGGGTCCTGAAGTTGAATAAGCAATGGCTTGTTCTGCAGTAAGCACTCCAACTCCTTCACAGCGCACCCGGACAATTTCATTTTCGGTGAGGTAGGTATCCAATTCATCAATGGAACGCGGCAAACGCTCAAAAACCAAATCTTTGATTTTTTCCTCAATGCCCTCCGGTAAATCGCGTGCAACCCCACCAAAGCGGAAGTAATTGCACATCATACGCGAGCCGGAAACAGCCTCAAAAATATCCAAAATCAGTTCGCGTTCTTCCAGCGCATAAAGCATAGGGGTAAAGTACGCCCCTAAGTCATTGAGCAATGCTCCAATTGCCATCAAGTGATTGCTGATACGTGTAAATTCTGCCATAATCACACGCAGATACTCAGCTCTTTCCGGAACTTGAATATTCAGCAGCTTTTCTACCGCCAGAGCATATCCAAAATTATTGCTCATGGAAGAAAGGTAATCCAAGCGATCTGTGAATGGCATATTCATCAAGAAAGTATTGCGTTCACCAATCTTCTCATGATTGCGGTGCAAATAACCCATCACTGGTTTTAGGTCAACAATCGTCTCCCCGTCCAGCGTAGCTGCCATGCGAAAAACACCATGCGTAGAGGGGTGTTGAGGACCAAAGTTGACAATTATCTGCTCAGTACCAATTGGCTCCGCATCTGAATCATGTTCTACCTTTTTTAAGGCTTTATACAATGCCTTGTCGTCTTCCGATTCCCAAGTGTAAGGATCAAAATGCGGTGGATATGCCACATTGTTATGATAGGGATTGTGATCTTCACTGCGTGAGACTTTCCCATTAGGCCAACGACTCTCAAAGGGCTTCAGTTCTTCTTCAAAGAATGGCTCGTGCCAATCTTTCCGCAAGGGATGCCCATAGAAACCCTCCCAAGTAAGAATGCGGCGTAAATCCGGATGATCTGTAAAACGAATGCCCAGTAAATCCCATGCTTCACGTTCCTGAAACTCTGCGCCGGGATAGACAGGGGTAAGCGAAGGAACTTCGCTGTTCTGGCGCGAGGTGCGCGCTTTAAATACTAAGGCTCCACCTCCAGTACTGCGGTAAGCATGATAGACCACTTCCATCATATCTTCTGGATAATAATCCACGCCGGTAACCGAAGAAAGATAATCATAACCGCACTCATCGCGTAAGTGAAGCGCAAAATCGCGCAGCAAGGAATTAGGCACAATAAAGCCTTCATAGCCTGGACGCGTATCCGGCTGCAGGGCTGAAGCGAATGGTTCCCTAAACATCGTTTTT
>DAOUFY010000069.1:0-4712 GCA_034429745.1 Anaerolineales bacterium | reverse complement strand
TATTGATACTATTAATAAATTTCTAAATGAAACCCTATATTCTTAACAATTTTCAACTTGAATTAATTCACGCACCTATCCAAGAAAAAATTTTTCTTGAAGGTCCCTTCGGATGCGGTAAAACAACTACTGCCATCGAACGCCTCCTTTATTTTCTTAATCAAAAAGTACCACATAACCAAATTTTAGTTATACTCCCTTACTCTCACTTAGCAAAACCTTTTTTCAAGGCTTTATCTGACCCAAATATCTACCCGCAAGGTAAAGTCTTTATTACCAGTATAGCTTATTTAGCTCGTAAAATGATCAAACTTTTCCAGCCTTTGCTTATTGAAGAAGCAAAGGTGCTTAATCATCATCAGCCTTTAACCTTCCTAAACTATGAATCAGCTCAATTCTATATGTCTTTGATTGTCAATCCACTTCTAAGACAGGGTCATTTTGCTTCGGTTGTCATGGAAAAAAACCGGCTTTACGCTCAAATCCTAGACACACTAAACAAATCTGCTGAAATGGGTTTTCCCTATACTGAAATTGGTCAACGATTGATATCAGCTACCTCAGATGAAAAAAGCCAACAGAAAGTTTATGAAGACGTTCAAGAATGCGCTTCTCGATTTCGAGCTTTTTGCATCGAGAACAATTTTCTGGATTTTTCACGCCAATTAGAAATTTTTTATCACGTCCTTTATCCACATCCAAGATTTCGCCAATTCTTCTTCTCAACTTACCGCCATCTCTTTATGGATAACATCGAAGAAGATGTTCCGCTAACTCATGACCTAGCGAACGAGTGGCTTCAAGAGATGGATTCAGCTTTTATTATATATGAACAAGACGGGGGCTTTAGGCAATTTCTTGGAGCTGATCCTGTGGGGGCATACTTATTGAAAAAATATTGTACATATCAAGCTATTTTCAATACCTCCTATGTATCTAATGAAGCTCTTCAAAACTTTTCAATTTCTCTTTCCAACGTAATTCAACAAAAAAGAACACACGCTTCAAAAAAAACATCAATTCAAAACTTTGACCATAACGAGCCTGTTTTTGAATTTTTGACTGCCCAATTTTACCCAGACATGCTAGACCAAGTCATTGACAAAGTGAAATATCTTATAGATAATTTCAATGTTCCACCTAAAGAAATTGTTATTTTAACTCCTTACTTGAGCGATTCCCTATGTTTCTCCCTGCTAAAACGTTGTGAAAAAGCCAATATACCCGCCGTTCCTCAAAGGCCTTCTAGTTCTCTTTATCAAGATCCAGCCATAAAATGTCTCATCACGCTAACTGCCCTCGGTAATCCAATTCTAGAATTAAATCCTACCAGAAATGACATCGCCCATGCTTTTCATTATTCTATTGAGGGTTTAGACATCATAAGAGCAGTTCTACTTACCCAAAATGTTTATTTTGAAAAAAATGGTTCTTTTCTCTTATTACCTATTGACAAATTAAAGCAGCCCATCTTAAATCGCCTACCAGATATTTTACTAAAACGCTATGAAAAAATAAGAGTATGGCTTTTAGAAAACCAACAATGCAATTCCGTCTTTTTGGATGTATTTTTCTATCGCTTATTTGAAGAACTGCTTTCCCGCCCGGGTTATAGATTCCACTCAGATATGCATGCTGCTAAAATGATTGCAGACTTGATAAAATCATTCCAAAATTTTCGCACTTCCACGCTTGAGTTTTTCCCCAACGATTCTATTCAAGTATCAAAAGAATATTGCAAGGTTTTACAAGAAGGCATACTTGCAGCCCACTATCCAACATTTGATGATTATTTTATCGAAATGGACGCAGTATTAATCTCTCCAGCTTCTACCTTTATAATGAATCACCAACCTGTGCTTTACCAATTTTGGTTAGATATAGGTTCTTTAGGTTGGAGTGAACGACCAAACCAACCTTTAACACATACTTATGTACTTCATCGCAATTGGGAATTAGGCAAGCATTGGACCGAAAAAGATGAGATTGACTACATGAGAGCTCAACTTGAAAAATTATGCAAAGGTCTGATTAATCGCTGCAAAAAGCAAATTTTTGTTTCCTATTGTGAAATTGACGACAGTGGGAGAGAAAATAAAAGCCCATTAGTGAAAGCTTTTGATCGTCTTTTACAAGATTCGATTTTATTTGGCACATAAACAAGGATATGCTAAAATAGAATCATGGATAAAATTTCCATCGTTATCGTTGATGATCATCCACTTTTCCGTCAAGGAGTCTGGGATGCATTGTCATTAGAAAAAGATTTTGAACTAGTAGGTGATGCAGGTGATGGAAAAGAAGGTTTTCTTATTATCAAAGCAAAACGTCCCAACATTGCCATATTAGACGTGAACGTACCAGGCTATAATGGATATCAAATTACCTATCAAATTCACGCAGAAAAAATCCCTACTAGAGTGATTTTAGTAACAGCTTATGACGATCCTGAGCAAATTTTTCATGCCATGCGCGCCGGCGCATCTGGTTATTGCGCAAAAAATATTCGTCCTGACGCCCTTGCACAAGTTATTAGAAATGTATCAGCTGGTTATTATGCGATAAATGAAATGATCATGGATCAGAACCAACTTGAAAGCTGGCTTCAGGAACAGGGGATTGATGAGATAGACATATATAAAGATCAAGACACGGCTGCTCAAACGCTCTCTAGTCGTGAGATGGAAGTATTGATCCTCATAACAAAGGGTTTAAGCAATAAGGAAATAGCGACAACTCTAGGAATAAGTAATCAAACAATTAAAAACCACGTAACCTCAATTCTAAGAAAATTAGGCGTTGAAGATCGAACGCAAGCGGCTATTTTTGCTTTAAAAAAAGGGTGGGTGCGCGTGTCTCATTAATATCTCTTCTGAGGAGGAATTACTTTGACTTTCTTTAATGATGAATCCGGTCAAGGTTGGATAGAGTATTTGCTCGTCATTATATTAATATCACTGATTTTGATAATCCTATGGAGATTATTTTCTCCCGCAATTCAACTATACCTAGCTCAAATTATAGAACAAATAACGAGCAAATAAGGTTTTTTTTCATGATCAGGTTTAAATCCATTCTTTACCACCTTCTATGGGAAAGCTTAGATTGGTTATTTCCCCCGAGATGTGTGGAATGTCAGCAAATAGGAAGCCGCTGGTGCAAATCTTGTCAAAGCAAAGTAGATATTATTAAAAAACCTTTTTGTGTTAAATGTGGCATACCACTTGATAATGAAATCAATTCATTATGCCATCATTGTTCATCCTTTTCACCTTCTTTTCAAGCATTACGTTCATGGGCTATCTTTCATAAGGGGTTGAGGTCTGCTTTACATTCTCTTAAGTACGAGCATAACCAAGCATTAGGTGAAACTTTCTCTCACAAGCTATATAACATAATTTCACAAGAAAACTGGCAGATAGACGCTGTCATTCCCATACCAATCAGCCAAGAGCGTTTATCTCAAAGAGGATACAACCAAGCAGCACTTATTGCCTATCCATTAGCTTTATTATTAGATAAGGAATATCTAAGGGATGGCTTAATAAAAACAAAAGATACTCGTTCTCAAGTTGGTTTATCTCTTACAGAACGAAGAGAAAATGTTGCTAATGCTTTTCAAGCTAAAATGAATGCAATAAGAGGAAAAGTTTTATTGCTCATTGACGATGTTGCCACAACTTGCTCTACCCTAGATTCATGTGCAAAAACTCTACTCAACAGTGGAGCAAAGCAAGTCTATTGTCTAACTGTTGCAAGAGCTTTATCAACTTAGGTATATATAGAGTCACGGACTCCATAATTTTTAATAAATATTTTTGAGGAGGATTACAATGACATTAAAAGTAGATATTTACGGGAGAAACCTTGAAATCAAAGACGACTTACAAACATATGTGGAAAAAAAGGTTTCTAAACTCGATCGTTATCTTCAAGGCGTAGATGAAGCAAGAGTAGATTTAGCTCATGAAAAAAATGCTCGTCAAGCGTCTGACCGTTTTATTGCTCAAATTACCATTCAAGGTAAAAAAGTAATTTTACGTTCTGAAGAAAGGGCGGAAACAATTCTCACGGCTATTGATGCTGCGATTGAAAAAATCCAAAGAAGGATGGAGCGTTACAAAGGAAAAAGACTTCAAAGATCAGATCGTCGAAGCGCTTCAGAACTTGCTGGAGGCTCATCTGAGGCTGCAATCGAAGAAGAATATACACCAATTATTGCACGTCGCAAGAAATTTATTCTTATACCAATGGATGAAATGGAAGCAATAGAACAAATGAACTTATTGGGACATAATGACTTCTTTGTTTTCTATAATGCCCAAACAAACAATATCAATGTCCTTTACCAAAGACGGGATGGGACATATGGTATAATAGAACCAGAACTTGGATAAGTAAAATTTTTTCTCTTTTAAGGCAATAAAAACCTCAAAATTTCATTTTGAGGTTTTTATTTTAGCCACAGAGATTTAGATGATATTACAATGTACTTTCTTCAATATACTTGCACTTCGCAAGTAAGTGACAAAAGTTTTCTTCTGGTGGTGATATTTCATTCACTTCAACCACTTCAAACTTTTGTCTTCCAATTCTAACAATATCCCCAATCACCGGCTTTTGTTTTGTATTTACAATAATACCGGGATGTTGAATATTTACTACAATATAACTCACTTTGTAAATGTTCATCGCTACTAACTTGATATTAG
>DAOUFY010000068.1:0-4967 GCA_034429745.1 Anaerolineales bacterium | reverse complement strand
ACTTTCTAATCCTGAAGTACTTAAAAAAATAAAAGAAGCTCTCCCCCCAAGCGGGCAAAAAGCTGACACGCTAGAACCAAACGAGGAAAACATCCCTACTACCTCTCCAAAACCAATCGCGGAAGAGGAGCCAAATAATAATGATGAGACAGTCAGTTATGCAGCTTTAGATCTTACTCCTCCAAAGCCAAAACTTGCCCTGCAAGAATTAAAAGAGGCTTTGCTGAACCAATCCAAACCGGCTGCCAAGCCAGCTATCCCAAAACCATTGGAAGAATTGGCTGAAAATCTTCGCAAACAAAGTCAGCTAGAATCCAGTTCTGCTTTAACCACGGCTCCCGAACCTTCGGCAGCTCCAACCATGGAGAGCAGCGAGATTGCTCGCCTAGCTGATTCAACTTCCCACAAACCTCACCGCAAGCCGAGATGGCACTATCGCCCCAGCCCTGAAGTTCAGCGAGAACTATTAAGCCAACCAAAAGAAACACTCGCTTTGCCCAGAAAATTAGTCGAAGCAAAAAATTTGCTGCTGAACCAAGGAGTTGATCCTGTTGTTGTAGAAAAAGCCATTAAATGCTGCCATGAAAGCCTCAGCCCCCAATCACTGGCACGCGATGATATTCTTCAAGACGTTCTAAAAAAGCAATTGGAGGCGAAAATCCACGTCTTTACTGAATCGGCTTTGAAAGCTCATCATCATATTGTAATCATTGGTCCAAGCGGAGCCGGAAAGACCAGTTTCACCGGCAAACTAGCAGCTCATATAAAACTTAAACGCGCTGAAAAGGTGATGTGGGTTAGCGCAGATACTGTCCGAACCGGTGCAATTGCCGAAACCAGAGTCTTTACCGAGTTACTGGATATTCCTCTTGCGCTTGTATATGAACCTGAAGAACTTACCCAGGTAATAGAGAACATAGACTCCGATACTATCGTTCTCATTGATACACCCGCTTGCAACCCTTACCGCGAAGAAAGTTTGGTCGAATTAGGCTCTTTGCTTGAAGTGCTTCACAAAAAAGTTACCTATATGACGCTGCCTGCCACAATGAAAGAGTTGGATATTACTCAGACACTTGCTGCCTATACCCTTTTTCATATTGATGGATTTGTCATTACTAAAATGGATGAAACCTGTCAATATGGGGCTATCTACAACGCTGTCTGGCGCAGCAAGTTGCCTATTGCTTATCTTACCTATGGAATTGACCTGCTGGATGGTTTATCTGCCGCTGACCCAAGTATTCTTTCCAAAGCGCTGTTTGGTGAACCATTCCTAAGAAGCATCAGGAGTGTAGGATAGTATGGTTAAGAAAAATACCACAAAACAACGCGGAAGAATTCCTTTTCTTTTAGAGCTTGTTCTTGCCGTATCTCAGCTGCTCGTTGTTTTCGTGGCAATTGCCGTAGCACTAGCCTCTCTTCTCTCAGGTCAAAGCCTATGGCGTTTAGTTTTGCAAGTTAGCATTGCCGTGCTCATCATTGGCTTTTTGGTGTGGCTATTCAACCGCATGGTATTTCAGGGAATGCTCGATGCAACAATAGACAAACTTAAAGAGCAAGCAGAAAAGGAAATGGAAGAAGCAGCTGAAGCAGCTCGCCTAGCCGCCGAGGAAGCTGCCCGTCAAGCCGAAGAAGCTGCCCGTTTAGCTGCTCAAGCTCAAGCAGAATTAGAGGAGGAGGAAGAAGAAAATTCAGATATCTTGGAGAGTGAATTGCAATTATAATTAATACATGCGTTCGGAACAAGAGGATGCGGATCTAATTGCTAAATATTTAGAAACAAGAGACCCTCAATTGAGAGAGCAAATCGTTGTTCGTTACGTCCCATTGGTGCATTTCGTTTTAGGTCGGTTGGGCTTTTCTCAAGCAAGTACGGTAGATTATGAGGATGTTGTCAGCCAAGGACTTTTAGGTTTGATTGAGGCACTTGATCGTTATGATCCGCGTTATGGTACAGTATATAGCACTTATGCTACATTACGTGTAAGAGGTAAAATTTTGGATTACTTGCGCAATCAAGATTGGCTACCGAGGTCTGTTAGACAGCGAGCAAAAGCTGTCCAAGAGGCGATCACGCGTCTTTGGGGCGAGCTAAACCGTGAACCCACGGATGAAGAATTAGCCAAGTATTTAAATATCGAGCCCGAACAACTGCAAGAAGCCCTCTCTGACTCCAGCCAAGTTTTCATTTCATTGGATATGATGGCGGAAGACAGCGGTACTGACAGCGATACATCTTTATATGAAGTATTAGCGGATGAGAGCCAGCCTAACCCCTCAGAAATCTTTGAAGATAAGGAACTGCAATCCCGCTTGGTAGAAGCATTGAAACAGCTGCCTCAACGCGAGCAGCTGCTGCTTTCGCTATATTATTATGAAGAGCTTACCCTCAAAGAAATAGGAGCCGTACTGGGAGTTTCTGAATCGCGCGTTTCTCAACTGCATTCAAGAGCTATTATGAATTTGCGAGCACTTCTTTCCGGCGAAGATCAAAAGGAACCTCTCGAAACGTCATTCAGCATTCCTTCTTCTAAAGAAAAAAAATCGTCCTCAGGCAAAAGGTGAAAATAAGAGGAGGATGTTATGGCAGCGAAAATAGATTCTAACTTATTAAACGATACGCTCAATGTTGTGCAATTAGCTCGCCAAGCAGCCTTAGCAAAGGGCAACAAAGAGCGAGTAAGTGCACTGGAAGCCATCGCAGACAGTCTGCAGCAAGTAGCTGCAAGCTCTCTTTCTGAAAACAGCAATCAAGCAACAGGCAAATCTTCTCTATCGGCTGCAGAAGTAAAAAACCGAGCCTTCAAGTCGTTGCTTAAGACGGTGCAAGAGGGAAGCAAAAAAAATACCTCAAATTCAGCTGCAGCTATTGATATCTTCACGCCAGAAGTAAGGTCAAATGAACGCAATCAAATCATCGCAGCTATGGCAGATGCCGGCATGTCTGATGTAGAAATTGCCCGGCAGTTTGGCATTACACGCGCAGAAGTGCATGCCGTTCTAAGCTTATATTCCGCACACAAGGAGGGAAGACGATGATTAAAGGACTATATGCCGCAGCGTCAGCTATGGTAGCAGGCATGAAAAGACAAAATGCCTTAGCTCATAATATTGCCAACCTGGAAACTCCAGGCTTTCGTCAAATCCTTTTAGCCATGGATGACTGGTATGTAACCCCAGTTACTCACGCCACCAACGAAATTCAACCGGGGGTAGGGGTAAATCATTACCATAAGCCCGGTTACCTAGGGTTAGGCACCCAAACCTCTCCTGAAATCATTGACTTTTCTCAAGGCGATGTAAAAGTAACCAATGAGGAGCTCGACTTTGCCATCAACGGGAGTGGCTTCTTCAGTCTGCAGACCCCTGATGGAGTACGGTACTCACGCGATGGCCGTTTTCGAAGGGATGCCAACAACACCCTAGTTAATGTAGATGGTTTTAAAGTTTTAGACGTCAATGGTAACGCCATCACTCTTCCCGAAGGACGCGTAAGGGTTGATGAGCAAGGAAGAATTTTTAACCAAGCCGGTAATCAAGTAGCCCAAATACAACTAGCCGTCTTTGAAGAACCTCAAAACCAGCTTGAGCGCGATGGCTTAAATACCTATAAAGCTACCGCTGAACCCACTGGTACAGATGGGGGCAGCATTCAGCAAGGCAGCTTAGAAATGGCAAATGCCAACGTACAGCAGCTGATGACCCAAATGGTTATTGTCAACCGAGCTTACGAAGCTGCCCAAAAAGTTGTTCAGATACAAGATGAGATAGTGGGCAAGTTAATCAACAACCTCAACCGCTTGTAGCGTTCACCTCACTTTCAGGAGGCTATTATGTTACCTTCCTTTACTGACATCCTCAACATTTCACGAACTGGAATGTTGACGCGCACCCAGAATATGGATATCATCAGCAACAATTTGGCAAATGTCAATACACCTGCCTTCAAACAGACACGCGGGAATTTTCAAGAACTGCTGGAAAACACCTCTAAAAAAGTAAAAGGCACAATTCTCAGCAATACTCAGAGAGATTTAAAGCAAGGTGATCTCGAATCAAGTGATTCTCCCTATCATCTGGCAATTTTTGGAGAAGGTTATTTTTCTGTTACCCTGCCAGATAACACCAAAGCTTACACCCGCGATGGGCTGTTTCAGCTTGATGCGCAACGTAATATTGTCAATGCTGATGGCTATCGCCTCGTATGGAATGGCACCATCCCAGAAAACACCCAAGCGGTACAAATTAATGAGCAAGGCGTTGTTTCTGTGATGGTCAATAATCAATGGAGAGATGTTGGCAGAATTCAGCTCACCAAATTCACTAATCCCTTAGGTTTGATAGCTGTTGGAGATAACTTATTTATCGAGTCCGAAGCCTCAGGCGCACCGCAGACAAACAATGCCGACTCGAATGGGTTAGGGAAAATAATATCGCATAGTCGCGAATCCTCAAACGTCAATTGGGCTGAGCAAGTAACCCAGATGATGATTACGCAACGTGGTTTTCAGCTTTCTCTAAGAACGTTCCAGCAAACAGATACCATGCTAGGTTTGGCTTTAGCCATGCGCCGCTAATTGTAAAGATTTTGACATAGCAGACGATAACTAATACAGAGTCTAAAAGTAAAGCAATGCTATGGAGGTGCAAAAATGAGTTCAATAGAGCAAATACTACCTGGAGCGATTTCTCAGCCACAAACGCGAGGAACTTTATCCATCCAGAAGAAATATCAAACGCAAGAAAAGTCCACTGTAAGCACGTTAGGCACGAAAGACGAGGCATCACTCTCCGAGTCCGCTCGCGTGCTGGCTAAAGCATATCAAGCTATGGGTGAAACTTCAGAAATCCGCTCTGAGGTAGTGGAGAATCTCCGGCAGCTTATTCAATCCGGCGAGTATCAAGTACCTTATGAGCAGCTTGCGGCTGTTCTCGCTAAAAAAGCTTCGGTAACCATCTCTTTT
>DAOUFY010000067.1:0-15969 GCA_034429745.1 Anaerolineales bacterium | reverse complement strand
CAGAAATTAAAAACCCCACGAACCACCCGAACCGCACCTACCTTGCCACTCTTGACCAAATCAGCAATAATTTTAGTTTGAGGATGATGACGATACATAAAGGCTTCGGCGAGCACACAACCAGTTTCTCTGCTTACCTTAATCATCTCATCAACTTCCGCTAAAGATAAAGCAAATGGTTTTTCACAAAGAACATGTTTGCCAGCCTGCATCGCTTTAATGCTCCATTCTTTGTGCAAGTGGTTTGGCAGACTGATATATACAGCATCAACCTTATCCGAATTAAGCATCTCTTGATAGCTGCCAAAAGCATGCGGAATATTCCACTCTTTTGCATAAGCTTCTGCAGTTTGGGTCGTGCGGCTTGCTACCGCCGATAATTCTCCCCGTCGAGAAGCTTGAATTGCCGGAATAAGTTTGGCATTAATTCGAGCAGTTGATACTAAACCCCAGCGTACTTTTTCCATTTTGTGTACCTCCCAAGATGCAAGAATATTTTAGTTTTGAACCTGTTGATTAACGATATTTTCCACTTCCTGAGCAAGGTTTTCCAACTTCTTTTTTATTTGCTCCAGTTGTATTCGGGTAGGAAGCGCTCTTCTCAATAAGGCTTCTTCTATTCTTTGGGTTAGTTCATCCTCCATGATGCTTGCAAGCGAATGATAATCCTCAATCAACCACTTCTCAATCTTGACTGCTTCTTCCTTATCAATGACCTTAACACTTTCTAGAAAAAGAATCCGTTTTCTTATCTCTTCATCAAGAGCTTCAGAGTTTACATTATCCAATGAAAATATTCCTTTAAGGGGTGTTGATTCAGCCGTAAAACGAATGATGTTTGCTAAAATATTACGCGGCAGACTGCCTATTTTGCTCTTTTCAAGTTCTAAAATAATTTGGCTTAGGGTGAGTGAGGTTAAGTCTTCCCCACTTGCATAATCTATGACTTGGATTTCTTCCCCATTATTAATATGTTTTGCCAATTGCTCGAGAGTGATATAACTTTTATCACGAGTATTGTAATATTTACGATTTGGGTAGCGCTTAATCATTAACATAGACAATAAAGCTTATGCCATCTCAACTTATGGTTTAAAAGTTGATCCATGCTAATTATACTCCAGATCTAGTATTTGCCTGAGTAACAGTTCTTTTGACCATTTGCTTAATTATTTCTATTAACTCATCCATTGCATAAGCACTTTTTCTTAATATCGCATCAACATAGCCATTTAGTCGTTGGTGATCTTGTATGGTGAGCTCCTTTGCAGTAAGTACAATCACGGGAAGATCCTCAAAATCAGGGTGTGTTCTTATCTCATGGATGAATTGAAAACCATCCATCTGTGGCATCATCAAATCAAGCAGGATCAGATCTGGTTTGCGAAAATGTGTATCCTCAAGCATAGACAGTGCTTCAACCCCATTGCTAGCTTCTCGCACTGACCACCCTTCTGCAGTAAGCGTTCGTATGATGATCTCGCGCGTAGGTTCATCATCATCTATAACTAAGATTAAAGGAGGCACCTTCTCATCATGCTTATCACTAACAACGACATGGCGTTTGATAGCAGTAATTAACCTTTCTCGATCGACCGGTTTTACTAAATAATCTGAGGCTCCTAAAGCATAGCCTGTACTGCGATCATCAACAATGGTAACCATAATTATTGGGATTTCAGCCAGTTCTGCATCGCTTTTGAGCAACGTAAGCACACTCCAGCCATCTAAATCAGGCATCATCACATCTAGGGTAATTACATCAGGGTGAATTTGGCGGGCTAAATTTATTCCTTCTTTTCCATTAGCTGCAAGATAAACTCGAAACCCTTCTTTTTCTAATACACGTTTCATTAGTTCCATAGTAACCTTATCATCTTCAATGATCAACACATCTCCTAAGGACGTGTTTTCATCAGACTTTATAGAGATTTCTTCATCGGATCCTTTTTTTTCTTCCTTATTGGAAAGGGTTAATTGTACATTTACAGGAAGACGAATAATAAAAGTTGTTCCCACAGATGGCTGACTTTGCACCTCAATTGACCCACCCATCATCTCACAAAAGTGCTTTGTAATTGATAAGCCCAATCCTGTTCCGCCGTATTTCCTCGTTGTTGATGGATCTGCTTGTGTAAAAGACTGAAAAAGATGCTCAATTTGAGCCGGCTCCATGCCTATTCCCGTATCTTTAACTTCGAACCGGATCCAATCATCTGCTTCTTTAGATACCTTCAATACAATAGATCCATTTTCCGTAAACTTTGCTGCATTGCTCAACAAATTAAAGAGGCTTTGGCGAACTTTTGTTAAATCTGCTGTCATTTTACCCACTTCTTCACCACAAAATATTTCTAAGCGATTGCCTTTGCGGTCAACAAGTGGTTTTACTACCTCTTTGATGTTCCTGATAAGTTCACAAACATCAAATGATTCAAGATAAAGATCCATTTTTCCAGCTTCGATTTTTGAAATATCTAAAATGCTGTTAATGAGATCCAATAAGTGGCGTCCTGCCATATTTATTCTGCGCAAGTCATCAAGGCTTGCTTGATCATCTCGCTCAATGGCTTCTTCCATCAATATTTCGCTGTAGCCAATAATAGCATTAAGGGGAGTACGTAGTTCGTGGCTCATATTGGCTAGAAAAGCGCTCTTAGCTTGATTGGCTGCTTCAGCTGATTTTTTCTTTTGTATTTCATCATGCTTTTCTTCTATCAACCAAGCTACTAAAATAGCAGTACTAGTTTGATAAGCCAAGCTAATCAGGAATTGCTTCTCTCTCTGAGAATAACTTCGTCCATCCTTTTTTGGTCCTACTGCAAATATACCCACTAACTCTTTATCTTGCCCGCTCTGTGCCAACAGCGGAATAAGCATACGATACACAGAATTTTTACTGTGTTCAATAATTTTTAAGTCTAATAGCAAGTTTAACTCCTCCTCTTCAATATGCAATTTCTTCAGTGGAAATGCAGGCAAATTTTTCCCTTCGGTTAAGATAAACTCTTTTGCTTCGTTCTGCATGTATATACCGGCATAACTTATGTTCATCCAGTCCATAGTTTTCTCAATAAAGTAGTGCAATACATTTGTCAGTTCAAGCATCGAGCGAATTTCAGAAGAAAAAGCACTTAAGATTTGCTGATAATCCAAATGGGTATGGTAAAATAATTGATCGAGCCGGGCAAGTATAGCCTGCCGTAAAGGAGCAAACAAAGTAAAAGCAATAAGCATAGCCAAAACAATGGCTGGTATTTCAGGATGCTCCAGCAATGAAGAGAGCATCCATTGAAAACTAGTAAAAGAGACAATATATATCAAGGCGATTGCCACGCCAATGAGAACATAGCCTACCCCTCGATTAAGTAGTTTTTCAACATCCCATAGACGGTATTGCATAACATTAAACAATAAAACAATTGGAAAAGCGCTAAAAGAACAAAAATATAAGACTCCTGTGAAGAATAATAAATAGGCTTGCTGCTCATTTACTATTTTGCCTGACTCAGCAAAGAGATATAGTAAAATTAGAAATGCTCGGCTAAGCAAAATAGCACCTACAGCGACAAGCAAACCCGTAAATTGCTTTCTCATCCTTGGTTGCTTGACATTACGAAGTCTATAAAGCAAAATGCAAAATCCAGCCGCAAACAATGCATGAATATAGCGATGGATATGTTGCGTGAAAGGTGTTTGAGATGAATGAAGATGAAAAGCGTATAACCCAAGCGCTACAATTGCACTCAATAGTGCGAATCTTTTTTGCCAAAGCGAGATAAATTTCCCTTCAGGGAATACAAAGAAGAGAGCAGTTAAGCCACCTATTGCAAGGAGTATTAAGTATCCAATAATGACGTTGATGAAAAATTTTTCCTCAAACTCAAAAGGTAAAGCATGAATTACACCAAAAGAAATGAGAAAGTAAGAATAATATAAGCCTAAACGCTCATGAGAACGATGGTAAAAAATAACTAAGGAGGTAATTGTAAAAGCAGCTACTTCAACTGTCTGTAAAATAAATAATAATGCAGGGGCAATCTTATAAGATGGTGGTATTTTCCCAATCATTTGGAGTACAATGCTTATCTCTGCTCTAAATAATTCAAAGCGGGAGGGGGAAACTAATACAAATAATGCAACTGCCATTGTTGCAGTAATTACCCAAGCAGCTTGAAGCCTTATCATCCAAGGATCAGATGCTGATCCAGGTGTTTTACATTGCTGATTATTCATAGTCTTTACAAATCATATAAATTCGGATTAAAACCAAGAAACAATGAAAATGATGAAAAAATCTCTGATGAAATTGTTTGTGGGGTTTATTATACTCGCAAGTTGCTTCCCTGCACAAAGAGAACAAGAAACTCCTATGCCAACTTTAACACCTGTATTACTAACAGCGACGATTACCCCAACTAAACCAAGCCATCAATATATCAATCCTCTTACTGGTTTAGCAGTGAAAGATCCTCAAGTATTAGAGCGTAGGCCGGTTGCAGTCAAAGTCTCCAATGATCCGCGCCCAATGCGCCCGCAATGGGGGCTTTCATTGGCTGATATTGTCTATGAATATTACACAGAATGGGGAAAAAGCCGTTTTATTGCTATCTATTATGGACAAGATTCCCCTATGGTTGCACCGATTCGCTCGGCGCGTTTTTTTGATGAAAACATAATTCAAATGTACAAAGCAGTACTAGCTTATGTTGGTGCCGATGAACGCGTCCTCACTCGGTTTAAGAAACGACCATATTGGGAAAGAATAATTTCTGAATGGCCTCATGGCTGTCCCCCCATTTGTCGCTACGACCCTAAAATGTGGAACCATGCATTCACAAACACTGCCATTTTAAGCCAATTCTTTACAAAATTAGGTATAGACAATCAGCGGCAACCCTTAGAAGGAATGAGCTTTTCTGATCAGCCACCTCAACACGGCTCAGCGGCGTTTATTATCCAAGTACGCTTTTCTCCTTATACTTATGGAGAATGGGCGTATGACTTTCTAACTAATAATTACGTTCGCTCGCAAGATAAAGAAGATGACCTTGGCAATGGCGAAGTATTTGAGATACTTAACGACCGCGTTACTGGAGAAGTAGTTGACGCAGATAATGTTGTCATACTGCTTGTTCCATATGAATACATTGTAAAAAAAGAACAGACTGAGGTTGTAAATGCTGAACTTCTTGGCAAAGGAAGAGCTCTTCTTTTCCGAGATGGACAAGTCTTTGATGTACAATGGAAAAGGCCTTCCCGGGATGCCGTATTGCATCTGGTTGATTCCAATGGTAATACCGTTAATTTCAAACCCGGCAGAACATGGTTTGAAGTGATGGGTGTAACAACGAGCATACATCAGCTCTCACATGGAGTATATCGTTTTGAATTTGCCATTCCTTAATCGCCCAAAACTGAGCTTATACAGGTGGAGCTTTAATAAAGCAAATGCTGTCATCACTCAGCATCTGCTCTCATACAACGCAAACAGCGTAATATTCTACCCTCTTATAGTGTTGATAATGCGCTTTCCAAGCCTAGGTAGAGCTGAATGGGAATCAAGGCTTAACTTTGCTTCTTACATTGTGCCTCATGCAATCGCATTTTATCCACGTGTAATATACAATCGTATTGATTTCAAAAATAACTCTCTTCTTTTTTCAGTTACATTATAATAATTTGACATTTATGATCATTATAAAAGCAGATTATAAGGGCAATAAAGTATGGCAGTATGAAGGCAGGGTCATCACACACCTACCGCATTGCATCACTATCGAAGCCCATTTTAATCGCCAAGATTTGCCTTTTCACGGGATAGTATTTAAACATCAGGATATATTTATCGAGACATTTTACACGCAAAAATGGTACAATATTTTTGAAATTCACGACCGAGACGATAATCATCTAAAAGGCTGGTATTGCAACGTAACCTACCCGGCAGAAATTATGACTGAACATGTGATCTACCGCGACCTAGCCTTAGATCTGCTAGTCTATCCGGATGGCAGACAGCTTGTTCTAGATGAAGATGAATTCTTAAACCTTGAACTAAGCTTTACCGATAGAGAAACAGCCCGCAAGGCACTTAAGGAACTTCAAGAGATCTTTTCAGCTCGAACCCCTTACCGCTCATTTTGCTCTTCTATTTCATAAAAACATCATCCAAAAAAGAGCGTTCATGCCGATTCTGCATGAACGCTCAAAGAAGTTACAATAATAAAGCACCAAACTGTTAGGCAAGGGAAGGTGAAGGCGGCATTTCTGGTGGTAAATTCTCCTTCTGTTGTTTTTGTTCGGTACTTGATTCGTCCTTGTCTCTGCGAATAGTACGCTTAGCAAGTGTTTTGCGTGGTGTAGGCGTATAAAGCTTTTTAGGTACAGGCGGGGGAAATACCGCTTCAAATTCTTCCCGACTGATTGTTTCAAGCTCAAGCAATTTTTCTGCCACACTGTCCAACTTATCGCGGTATTGGGTCAAGATTTCTTTAGCTTTTTGATAAGCTTCATCAACTAAGCGCCTTACTTCTTCATCAATTTTTTGAGCAACAGCTTCAGAATAATCGCGCTGTTCTGAAATTTCCCGTCCTAAGAAAATGAGCTCTTCTTTTTGTCCGTACACCATTTGCCCCAATGCTTCACTCATTCCTAACCGGGTTACCATAGAACGCGCAATTTTAGTTACTCGTTCAATGTCATTAGCGGCTCCAGAAGTAATATCATCGAAAACAAGCTCTTCTGCAGCTCGCCCGCCCAACAGTCCAACTAAATCGGCAAACAATTTTTTACGCGGCATTAATGTACGATCCTCTTCCGGCAATGCAAGTGTGAATCCGCCCATTTGCCCACGCGAAATGATTGAGACCTTATGCACAGGGTCAGCTTCGGGTAAAGCGTTCATAACAACCGCATGACCTGCTTCGTGATAAGCAATAATTCGTTTTTCTTCGTCACTAATCAAGCGACTTTTGCGTTCGGGTCCAGCAATAACGCGTTCTATTGAAGCCTGCAATTCGTCCATATTAATGACTTTTTTATTGCGTCGAGCCGCCAGAATGGCCGCCTCATTAACAAGATTTTCAAGGTCTGCTCCGACAAAGCCAGGGGTGGCGCGGGCAAGGTCTTTCAAATCGACATCCGGCGCTAATGGCTTTCCCTTAACGTGTACCTTTAGGATAGCTTCTCTGCCGCGCATATCAGGGCGGTCTAAAATAACGCGCCGATCAAATCGCCCTGGTCGCAGCAAAGCCGGGTCTAAAATGTCCGGTCGGTTCGTAGCTGCCATAATAATCACGTTAGTGTCTGTATCAAAGCCGTCCATCTCCACCAACATTTGGTTGAGCGTTTGTTCGCGTTCATCGTGGCTGCCGCCCAAGCCAGCACCTCGTTGTCTGCCGACTGCATCAATTTCATCAATGAAAACAATGCAAGGTGAGTGTCGTTTCGCTTGTTCAAATAAATCTCTTACCCGGCTAGCGCCAACACCTACAAACATCTCAACAAATTCTGAACCTGAGATGGAGAAAAACGGTACGCCAGCTTCTCCAGCAACCGCCTTTGCCAGCAATGTCTTGCCGGTGCCGGGTGGTCCTACTAAAAGTACACCTTTCGGAATTCTAGCCCCAAGATTGATAAATTTATCCGGCTCTCTCAAGAACTCGACGACTTCCCTTAATTCCTCTTTGGATTCGTCCACCCCGGCGACATCCTCAAAAGTTACTTTTGGCTGTTCGCTGCTGAACATTCTTGCACGCGATTTGCCAAAAGAAAGTGCGGCATTATTGCTGCCTTGTGCTTGCCGAAAGACGAACCAAAAAACTCCTAAAAGAATCAAGAATGGCAGGAAATAACCAAGGGCTGTCATGATCCCCATCCAAGCGCTGGGAGCCTTCACTTCCAGCGTAATACGTTCTGCGGAGAGATGTTCTTCAGTAACTCCAAATTGTTTCAATTGTTCAACAAAAGTGGCATTGGGTTCTTTCTGCGCTTCTTTTTGGGAACCATCTTTATAAGTGGCGATTAATGTATTTTCATCCACCACTACTCGCCCTACCTTATCATTCTTAATATCTTGAGCTAATTGGCTGATGGTTAAACCTTCTTTACTGCTGTTCTGCTGTTGGAAGTTATAAACCACCAGCGAGATGATAGCAATAAAGAGCAATAAATATACAATTGATGATCTATTTCGGGTTGTATTCATAAAATTTCCTCCCCTCTTTGCTGATTCAATTATACCAACCATGGTCTAATTTGCAACAGCGAGGGAGCTTTTCTTATATGTTTTTAACTTATCACTTGATGTATTTGGCGAATATGTTCAATATCATGTTCAGCTATGGAAACTATCAGTGTTTTTAAATCCAATTCACCTCTTGTTTCATGAATTGCTTTTCTTTGCCAGTCGTCCTCTCCAAGAGAGTCGATCACCTGCAATGTTTCTATCCTTTTTTCTATAAAGGCACTTATTCCTTCTGTTAAATCTTTCTCTTGATAATGTCTTTCTACGCTCCAACCTGAAGCATCAACGTTCTTGATATATGGAGATTCCTCCGAGATAATCTTCCAAATTCGCGGCAAATAGACTTCTGACTCTACATCCACTAAATGATACAACACTTCTAAAGGAGACCATTCTTCCAGCCTTCTTTTTTGGAGCCATTGATTTACTGGAAAATTTTTACGCCGCCAAGTATCCATTAAGGCTGCTGTTGATTTCAATACCGCTTTAGCAGCTTCTAGCTGGCTAATATTTAATTTTAATTTTGAATAGTCTAAGCTTTGCAGCCATGCCAAAACTTCACTAAGGCTGCCTTCTCCGTTTGGAGCAGTGTAATGAACACGAAAAGATGGAGTTTTTAAATCTTTTCCATTCGTATTCATCCAAAAAGTTGCCATCCCAAGCCGTTGAGCTGGATCTATGTCATCTATCAAATTATTGCCTACCATCACTGCTCCGTCCATTTCCCATCCTAAATGAGCAAGCACTTCAGCGTAATATTCAAGTTTAGGTTTAGTAAAGTGAAAATCCTCATAAGTTGTAATTACTTTAAAAGGATACTTTTCAGGAGCTAATCCCGCCCAGCGCAATCGCTGATAAGTTGCCGTTTGGGGGAAGAGAGGGTTAGTTGCAATTGCCACTGTATAACCTTTTTTTATTAGGTTATCAACTAACTCGCGGCTTTCCTCCTTTCTGCGCGTGATTTTTTCTAATCGCGGAAAAACCTGCTCGTAAAACTCCATAAATATTGGATAAAGAGGGTGGGGATTCTGTGAAGGGTCATGATGAGATGACTTAAGCTGTTGCGGCAAAAAGGCATTTATGGCTGGATAGAAATATTCGGCAAAGGCTTCCTCTAAAGTTATCGTTGGGTCTTCATTATGCAGCATTTTACGTGTGCCTTCACCTAAGACTTTAACAAACCCATTCCCTACTCCGTAGGATGCTACATGATCAGACAAAGACTGAAAATACGCTTGGATAAAATGATCCAATTGTACTTCCAGCAAAGTATCATCCAAATCTATTAATATCGCAGGAGGTTTCATATAATTATTTATACTCGCGTTACATAACTTCCTGTGCGAGTATCCACACGGATCGTATCCCCTTCATTTATAAAAGCTGGAACTTGGACTTCCAACCCTGTTTCAGTTTCCACTTTCTTGGTTACACCGGTAGCAGTATTGCCGCGTACGGCTGGTTCTGCACGCGTAACCAACAGGTCAATCGTTAGCGGGAGCTCGACATCAAGCGGTTCTCCCTGATAAAATGTTAATTTTACTTCCATCTGCGGTTTTAAATAAGCGGCTGAATCGCCAAGAATCTCCGCCTTGACCGCCGGCTGTTCATAAGTTTCCATATCCATAAAGTAATAGAATTCGCCGTCATTATAGAGATACTGCACAGTATGATAATCCAGCCTTGCCTCTTCAACTCTTAAGCCGGAAGCAAAAGTTTTATCAATAATTGCACCGGTTCGTAGATTGCGGGCTTTCACTCGGATAGTCGCGTTGCCGCGGCCCGGCTTATGATGTTCATACTCCAACACTTTATATAGACTGCCATCTAATTCAAATGTTACGCCTTTTCTTAATTCATTTACATCAATCATAACTCCATTTTGTTCCTTCTGTTTTCATAGGATTATCAATAATTTCTTACGCCATTTTTTCTGGCTTTGAATCTTTCTTAGTATAAATATTGAAAAATAAAAATATATTATTCATCTTCTTCAAAGGCAATACTTTAAAGCTAACTTTTCCCCACAGAAAAGCTCAAGCGATCGTATTATACCACAAAAGATACCCCTCTTATGCTTGCTGGTTTGATAATTTTATAATGCCATTCAAACATACAGATGCACCTAAATTAAAATTTCACCATCTTATAACAACCTTATAAATATTTTTATACAAATACCTAATATTTTTATGATATAATGCCCTTGTTTTGGAAAAATTAGTAAATCTTTTTGCATTTTAACCGTTCTTGAGGGTATATGCCAAAAATACTTCTTGTTGAAGACAATGAAATGAATCGCGATATGCTCTCGCGTAGATTGCTCCGTCACGGATATGATGTATCTACCGCAGAAGATGGTGAACAAGCTCTCCTCAAAGTTAAACTCGAAAAACCTGACCTGGTTCTTATGGACTTGAGCATACCCATCATTGACGGTTGGGAAGCTACTCGCCGCATTAAAGATGACCCTGAGACTCATCATATTCCTGTTATCGCCTTGACTGCCCATGCTCTTATTGAAGACCGCGAAAAAGCACTCAGCGCCGGCTGCGATGATTATGAGATAAAACCCATTGATTTTCCAAAACTCCTCGAGAAAATTCAAAAGTTATTATGAATAGCCGTAATCAAGATACAGTGCTCATTGTAGATGATAACGAAGACAATCGCATCATCCTGAAAAAACGGCTTGCCAAAATGGGCTTTGCTACTGAACTCGCTGAAAACGGCAAGCAAGCCTTAGAAATAATCAATAGTAATCATGTTGACATCATACTGCTTGATATTATGATGCCAGTCATGAATGGTTTTCAAGTATTGGAAGTGCTGAAGAACCACCCACAGTATCGGGACTTGCCTGTGATTGTTATTTCGGGTATAGATGATATTGGAAGCATATCAAAATGCCTCGAATTAGGCGCAGAAGACTACTTTACAAAACCATTTGATGCAACCCTATTAAGAGCACGTGTCAACGCTGCTATCGAAAAGAAACACTTGCGTGATCAAGAAATAAGATATCGGAATCTTATTGAAGAACAGAACCACTATCTTGAAGAACGCGTAAGGGAAAAAGTGAGAGAAATCTCTGCCGCCCAAATGGCAATTATTTATGCCATGGCTAAAATGGCAGAGTTCCGAGATATGGAAACCGGGCGCCATTTGGACAGAGTGCGAGAATATTGCAGCATATTGATTAATGAATTGATTAGATCTGAAAAATATTTACAACAGCTAACCGCTTCTTATATTGAAAATATCCTAAACGCTTCCCCTCTGCATGATATTGGCAAAGTTGGCATTCGCGATGAAATTTTACTGAAACCCGCCAAGCTAACATCCGCTGAATTTGAAGAGATGAAAAAGCATACGATCATAGGAAAAGAAATTCTTAGCGCGGTAAATCAAATTTATCCCGGATATGGATTGATCGAAGTCGGTATGGAAATAGCCTTAAGCCATCACGAAAAATGGGATGGAAGCGGATATCCATATCATCTCAGCGGAGATGAAATCCCGCTTTCAGGACGAATAGTTGCTTTAGCTGACGTTTATGATGCGTTGACATCAACCCGAGTATATAAAAAAGCTATACCCCATCAAGACTCTTGTGAAATTATCCTCTCCGAACGCGGCAAGCACTTTGACCCTATACTTATTGACTGCTTCAAGAACTGCACCCACGAATTTGAGCGGGTATCTTTTGATTTAAGAGGATAATCCTTTTATTCCCCCCCTCTTTCGGCAAAAATACCTAAATGATTTGCTACCGGTCTTTCCCAGCCTGGTATGCCATGGTTGATTGGTGAATTTAATACCTGAGGGAACCCCAACCGCGACTGCATCACCAGCGTTGCAGAACCACCGCCATCCAAATTCATTCCTTCATAAGCTCCATAACTAATGAGTAAGGCCGCAGTTTCTGCTAAAGTAGCGCCTTCACTATAACCCGGCTGCCGGCCATCAATCACCATCAGGATGAGCTTCTTTTTTACCTTATCTAACCCTACTGCTGAGCGCGGATTGAGTTCAGTCTCTTTGGCTAAACCGCTCACCACTTGACCCCAACGAACCAACATTGTAGTACCCGAGATAGCATTATACAAATTACCTATTTTTGCATTGAATTGAGCTTGATTTGTGCGTGAGATATACAAGGTAGGTAAAGCATCCGAAGAAGCTTCCGCATAAGCAATGCCTTTAGAAGCAGCAAAACCCAAAGGTGCAACAGGATCACCCTTATGCGGATAGTAATCCAAGACAGAACGCGAGTGCCAGGGTGTAAAGCTATCTCCATTTATGGCTACTTGCACGTTATATTTTGACAGGAATTGAGATGTTGTCATCGCTTTTAGAGGCAAGTCAAGTTTTGGGTCCCCTGGTGTTACTAAAGTGCTTATCCCTGATGCCCGCAAATCCACAATAATAGCATGGATGACCATCGGACGCGGGGTTCTCTTGACATCGCGGATATAGGTTACACCTTTAAAGATTAATTCCCTTTTGCTCTCCGGCTGGGAGCGGCCGAGACAGCCACTGGTACACAATAGAGCAAAGGTTATTAAGCTTATAGAAAGAATGGAAACAATACGTCTAAAGGACAAGTTGTTCTTCTTTTCCTTGTTGTTCGGCTTGGCGCATCGCGTTGAATGAAGCTATAGCGACTTCCAGCATATCTAAGCTAGGCTCGCGAGTTGTCAAATGCTGTAGTGCTAAGTTAGGTTTAGTCAATGCCCGCACCAATGCTACTTCCTGATGATTAGCGGTCCAACGCAGGTATTCATAAGCAATCCCGGCAATGACAGGGATTAACAGCACGCGTGACGCCATCCGCCACTCCATTGGCAATGGTCCAAGCATGCTAAACAGTAAGATAGATAGCACGATAACATCCAACAAAAAAGCCGTGCCGCAACGAGTATGTTCTAATGGAAATTTTGCCACACTTTCAGGGGTAAGCGGAGCTCCCGCTTCAAAAGCATTAATCGTCTTATGCTCCGCCCCATGATAAGCAAACACGCGTTGAATTTCAGGTATTTTTCCTATTGCCCATAAATAAAGCAATAAGATGATCAAGCGCAATACCCCCTCAATAACATTGCTCCACCATTGAGAGATGCCAAAGAGTTTTTCGGTAAAATGTCCAATCCCGGCTGGTAAAACGAAAAACAATCCCACAGCTAATCCAACAGCAAAGAGCAGAGTGAAGAATAACGGCAATCCTTCCAATTTTTCGTCTTCACCAGTTTGCAAATTGGCAGAAATCGTTATAGCACGCATTCCCAAGCCAAGAGCATCCCATAATAATATCAAACCTCGCAAAAACGGGATTTTTGTCATTTTAGAATGATATATACCGCTTAAAGGTTCAGTTTCAATAACTATGCGCTTATCAGGCGCCCGCATTGCTCTGGCTACATAGGAGCTGCCGCGCATCATAACCCCCTCAATAAGAGCTTGACCACCATAATTGGGAAGACGCGTTTCACTCATACCCATTATCCTTCTCCGAGAATGTCAAAAAAGTAAATGAGGGTTTGTACACCTTTTTGCCAAGTAGGCAAGTGTAGCTTTTCATTGGGACCATGCATATTATCCTCAGGCAAAGAAAAACCGCTGTTCACCACATCTGCTTTTAATATTTCTTGGGCATATAAAATAACTGGAATACTGCCCCCTTCTCGCTTATAATATGGTTTCTTGCCCCAGGTCCATTCAAATGCTTTTGTCAGCGCCTGCAGTGCAGGTGAAGAACGCGGTGATAAGGTAGCCGGATTGCCGCCTAAATATTGAAGTTTCCATGTGATGGTTGGCGGTGCTTTAGCTTCAAGAAAAGCTCTCATTTGTTGATGAACTTCTTCTGGAATTTGATCTGGGACTAAGCGGGTAGAAATCTTTGCCATGGCATAAGCCGGCAAAACCGTTTTTGTCCCCTCACCAATATATCCACTGTATAACCCATTGATCTCTAACGTAGGACGTGCGCTGACGCGTTCTATGGGGCTATAATTAGGTTCTCCCCAAAGTTTGGGTACACCTGTCTGCTCTATAAAATATCCCTCATCTTGAGGCAGCCTTGCCAATTCCCTGCGCTCCTCCTCATCTAATGGGCGAACTCGATTATAAAAGCCAGGTAAGGCAACTTGATGATTTTCATCATGCATGGCGGTAATCAATTCACACAAAGCCTTTGCGGGGTTATGGACTGTCCCTCCAAAAGAGCCTGAATGCAAATCGTTCTTAGGACCATATACAGTCAATTCAAATAAAGCTAAACCCCGCAACCCATAGGTGATTGTTGGGGTGGTTGAACTAATCATGCCGGCATCAAGGTTCAGGAAAATATCGCAGCTTAACAACTCTTTATGAGTCGCAATAAATTCTTCTAAATGCGAAGAACTGATTTCTTCCTCGCCTTCAAGCAAGAACTTAAAATTAAGTAATGGTTCCCCTGCAGTGAGATACGCTTCAATAGCATGAACCCCAGCCATAATTTGGCCCTTCATATCCGTTGCGCCGCGCGCATAAAGGTTTTCTCCTATGATAGTAGGAACGAAAGGTGGTGTTTTCCAGAAAGCTAGCGTCTCTTTCTCTGCCGGCTGAACATCGTAGTGCCCATAGAGGAGCACAGTTTTTGCATTGCTCAGCTTGCTTTTCTTTTCCCCATATACAATTGGATTTCCCCCAGTTTCCATGATCGCGACTTGTTCAATGCCAATTGCTCTTAATTTGTCAGCCAACCAATTCGCTGCCTTCAAAACGTCATCTTTATGTTCTGAAGAGGCTGAAACAGAAGGAATTGCGCAAAGTTGGATGATTTCTTGAATAAATGCTTGCTGTCGTTCAGCAGCATAATTTATTGCTTGATGAATAGCCATATGTGTTCTCCTGTTTGTAAATTATATCACAAAAGGAACCTAACGGAAAAAAAGCTGCACATTGCTTCTATTATTTCTCTGTGCAGCTTCTAATGGAATTTATTTACAGAAGTATTGCTATGGAATTGTAAAAGTTTTCCAATCGCTATAGGCAGAAGAGTCTCTGCCCTCATAAGCTCTCACTTTAAATCGGTAGTTGCCTTGATACAAATTCCTTGGCGCCCGATAAGAACATACCTGATTGACGCAGTTGTAAGCATAGACATAAGCTCGCAGCGGATAAGTGCCATTGTTGTCCCGATATACCAACAAATAGTAGCGCGTTGCACCAGCTACTTTATCCCACTTGAACAATGGGCGATATGTTGATGTCTCCTCAACCAATAAGTTCACCGGCGCTGTCAAGCTGCTAACATTCACTCTGAAGGTTAATGGAGAGCTGTATGACCCCGCTCTTCCTTGATTATCTATTGACCTCACTTTGAAAGAATAGGTACCTTTCGCTAATGGTGTAACAGTAGTATAAGAACAAATATCGTTACTGCAATTCGCCGCACTTACCCTTTGATTAATAACCACACTTCCATTCAGTCCAGAAGTAACTAAAAGGTCATATTCTTCTGCCCCGTTTACCTTATTCCATTGGAAAGATGGTGTTGAGGTATTGATTATCCCATTCGGGCTGATAAGTGATGGCGGTGGTAATAAGGCTTGCCTGTAGTCAATAATAAACACTTTCCATGCGCTGAAAGAACCCCACCCAGTTTGATTTCTGGCTTTAACTCGGAATTGGTAAATGCCTGATGCAAGCCTTATTCCTGGATAGGTGCATACTCCTCC
>DAOUFY010000066.1:0-6747 GCA_034429745.1 Anaerolineales bacterium | reverse complement strand
ATAGGTTTAGATGAAAGATCGGCTTGGATCATATGTAATGTTGGTGGCTTATCATTGTCATTATGCAATGATGATAGCTTAATTTTTAATTGCCAGAATGTGCTGAAGGCGTTGCGGATAAATGATTCACCAACAGTGTTGTATTCAATTCGCTTCTCTTGAACACCATTTTCGTCTTCCCAACGAAGTAAAAGATTGGCATAGAGAAGTTGAGTTGAAAATATTGCATCAATAATTGAATGGATAGGTATATTTATATATTCAATTAATTTTTCTGAAGTGGCTGAAATAATGGTAAGTGCGGATTCCTTGAATACCAATAACCTATACGGAGTAATTCGCCAGTGATAGGGGAGATTAAAGAAAAGAAAATGGTTTGGAATGGGATAGGATTGAGGTGGGATATAGATTATGTTTTCTTTTGACGGGTCTAAATGATATTGTAAAGCAATGCCTTGAAGTTGGGGCGGTAGTTCTTTAATACTATGAATGATACGCAGAAATCTATCTTCGGTTTTTTTTACCATTTTAAACCTCAACTTGTTGAATACTAGTGAAAAAATATGTTATTATGCAACTTCAATGTTATAGTAATTATACATGGAAAATCATAAATATGGAAATTTATTAATATATAGAAATCATTACCGTTAAAGTAAAATATAATCTTGCAATAGGTATTGGAACTAGGAATATGGAAAATGAGTCTTGTGTATTCTGTCAGATTATAGCTGGAAAAGCCAAAGCGGAAATTTATTATCAAGATGAATTCGTTACAGCATTCCGCGATATTCGTCCAGTCGCCCCTGTGCATGTTTTAATAGTACCTAACAAGCATGTTTCCTCTATAAACCAACTTCAGGCAGAGCACCGTGAGATTGCAGGGCAAATATTAATAGTAGCTGGCGAATTAGCAAAAAAATTCAATATTGATAAAAATGGTTATAGGATTATTATCAATACAGGCAAGCATGGGGGACAAGAGATCTATCATTTACATGCTCATTTATTGGGTGGACATAGAATGCGTTTTCCTATTGGATAATCACTTTTTATTTTGATAAGAATGGTTAAAGAAAGGAATTTGATGAGGTAAGGTGTTACGCACATGAGATTAAATGAATTCATAGAAAAAATATGTAAACACCCTTACCTTTCTCAATGGACAGCTCCATTAGCTTTGATGGGGATAAGCTTCTTGGCTTATGGGACTCTTCTTCCTTACCTGGGTATTTATTGGGATGATTTGCCAACATTCTGGTTTCATCACATAGGAGGAAGAGAAATTTTTTATAGAGTATTTGCCAGTGATCGTCCATTTTTAGGTTTTGTTTTTCAATTTACTTTATCTGTTCTTGGAGATAGTATTATTCTTTGGCAAATTTTTAGTTTGATCATAAGGGGAATTACAGCTATTGCCTTGTATTTTTTACTTCAAGAGTTATTCTGGAATAATTCAAGTCAAAATTTCATAGTGAGCGCTTTATTTGTACTCTACCCCGGCTTTAGTCAGCAGTGGATAGCAGTAACTTACAGTCATATATTTTTAAGTTTTATTGCATTAATAGTCTCATTAGGACTAACAGCTGCTTCTATTAAGAACCCCCCATATAAGTGGTTATTACTAAGCATGGCTTTGGGTTTAGATGCCTTTTCTCTTTTTATAGCAGAGTATTTCATTGGATTGGAAATATTAAGACTATTAATAATAGGATACTTACTTTTCAGACAAAAAAATAAAAGACCTCTGGTTAATTTGTTTTTAGATGTTATCAAAAATTGGATACCATACGCTGTATTATTAGGAGGATTTCTTTATTGGCGGTTATTTATTCATCCATTTCCACGCGGAGAGATTCAAACCTTTATCAGCCCTAAGATGACGCTAATTGAGGGCATATTCACCTTCCTGACAAATGTGATTCAAGATATGGTTGAAGCAGGATTATTTGCCTGGAGTTTACCGCTTCATGTTACAGAAACTGTTGATCTTAAATCCGATTATCTTTTCAAGATGATTGTTTTAGGAGAGTTTACTTTCTTAGCTGTGTGGATGTACTTAAAATGGTTTAGCAGCCAAGATAATAAAATAGATTCAAATCATCATTCAAATTGGGGAGTAAAAGCATTATATATAGGATTTGTTGCTTTATTTTTGGGCGGAATTCCCAGTTTCATGACCAGTCTGCGGCTCCATTTGACTTTCCCTGCTGATCGCTTCACGTTGGCTATGTCCCTTGGAGCCTCATTTTTAATGTGCAGTATTATCATTTTCTTTATAGATGGACAATCCAAAAGAAACTTGTTTTTTAGTGTTTTAATTGCCTTAATTGCAATATATCATTATCATGTTGCAGACAATTATAGACTAGAGTGGCAGCAAATAAGGAATTTTTTCTGGGAGTTGAAATGGCGTGTGCCAAGTTTAGAGCCAAATACAAGCATAGTTACATATGGCTTGCCATTTATATATTATACTGATAATTCTCTTTCTGCTCCGTTGCAATGGACGTACTTTCCTCAAGAAAAGACCTTGAAGACTATATTAGTTGACACCAAAACCAGGAGTGATTTCTGGCAGAGTGTTTTAACAAATACACCTTTAAATATTTCCTATAGAGCTGTATCATATACGACAAACCCAAAGCAAAACCTGGTACTCTTTTATGATAATCGTTCATGTCTCCAGGTTATAGATGAACGATATCAAATTTATAACCCAATCTATCCAGCAGGATTTTACCGTTTAATTCCATTATCGAGACCAAGTGTAATCCCATCAACGAATTCAAAGCAGGATGCATCATTATTAGGGCCGGCGTGGTTATTTGGCAGGGAACCAGCACATAACTGGTGTTATTATTATCAAAAATCAGCCTTAGCGCGTCAACAAAAGGATTGGAAGACAATTTATTATCTAAGCATTGAAGCACAAGAGAAAGGTTATCTGCCTATCCTTCTTCCTTCGCATTCTCATGAATATATCCCATTTATTGAAGCATATGCACATTTAGGTTACTATAACAAAGCTATTAATTTTACTAGACATGCATTAAACCAAAGCGATGGATCTTTGCGCATAATGTTATGTGAGGTTTGGAAGGACTTAAATCTTGACGATGATGAGGGTAAATTGGTTAGACTGCAGATGATTAACGAAATGAGGTGTCAAGAATAATGAAAAATTTTATTAATTTTCGTTGGACATTCCCCCTACTTTTATTATTGGTTAGCCTTGCTTGTTATGGTATTTTAATCAATCAGATGTTTTTTTATTGGGATGATTTGCCTACAATATGGTATTTTCAATCCGGCGGCGGAGAGATATTTCAAAAAGTCTTTAGCGAAGATAGACCATTTTTGGCAACATTATTCATTCTTACGATGCCTGTTATAAAAACATCGGTGCTAGGCTGGCAGGTATTTGCTATCGTTACCCGCTGGCTCGTTGGAATTGTATTTTGGTTTCTTTTAAATCTGCTTTGGGAGAATAGGAAACTGGAGAATGCTCTTTTTAGTCTGCTCTTTGTCATATATCCAGGCTTTTTAGAGCAATGGATTGCAGTAACCTATAGTCATGCTTTTATTATCTATACAGTCTTTTTATTATCCTTCGTTTTTATGGTTCTTTCGTTGAAGGAGAAGAATAAAAAAAAGTTTCTTTCCTATTCGATATTTGCAGTTATAACTCAATTGTTTGTTGCGTTTTGTACAGAATATTTTCTTGGATTAGAATTGCTTCGTTTTTTCATTATAGCTATAGTAGTAAACCGGTATTGTGAAGAAAAACCATGGGGAAAAGAATATTTTTCCAAAGTTGTTAAATATTGGAGTGTTTACTTATTTAGTTTAGGCTTTTTTGTTTTCTGGAGGCTTTTCATTCATCCTTTTCCTCGCAATGCTATACAAACAGTCAATGACAGCAAAGAATTGCTTCCCTTTGTATTATCTAATCTAGGTACACTTTCCAGAAATGCTTTGGAATCAGGAATTCTTGTTTGGGGACAACCTTTCAACCTTATCAATTATATTAATTTTGATACAGATTGGTTGACCATTATTATTTTGTTTATGACGGTAGGTTTTATTGTGTATTATGGATTGGTTAAGGTGTTTCAAGATGTACTAGTCATACAAGATACCATAGAAAGAGATTTTTGGAAGTTTAAGACATTATTACAACAGTGGGAGATCCAAGTTGGATTAATTGCTGTTATATCTATTGTTGCAGGGTTGATCCCGTTTCGTTTAGTAAATCTTGTTGTGCGCCCGACATTTCCTTATGATCGTTTTACCCTTTCTCAAATGTTTGGCAGCTCTCTGCTTATCGGTTTGTTATTAATTATATTAGTTAGACAACCGCGAAAAATGATCGTTGCAAGTGCTATACTCACAGGAATAGTATGCATTTTTCATTATGCAACTGCTTTGAAATATGTAAAAGAAGGTGAGATAATGAAGGACTTTCTCTGGCAATTTTCCATTCGGGCCCCTTCAATAGATGATAATACAACCTTAATGACAAGTCAGTGGTCCTTCCAGTTCAATACAGATAATTCCATCACTGCGCCCTTAAATTGGATGTATGGCAATTATCCAAAAGAAGCTATGCCTTTATTAGCAATGGACGTCCAAGCTAGGCTTGGAAAAAGCCTACCAGGCAAGATTAGTGATGAAAACGGACGAATTGAGATCGAAAAAAATGCTTCGATAAAAGAATCATACCGAGCTTTTGAATTTACTGGCAATACCTTCCAAGCACTTGTTTTTTACTATAATCCACCTGCATGCCTGCGGTTGATGGATCCAAAACTCGATTTTTATCTTTCCTATCCAGAAACAATGTATGATTTAATACCTTTTTCAAATCTTTCGCTGGTTAATACGAAAACTTCAATAGACCCAATATTTTTACGCCTTATTGGCAAGAGGTCAAAAAAGGATTGGTGTGTCTATTATCAAGAAGCCGCACTTTCTAGCCAAAAAGGTGAATGGGAGCAAATAATAAAACTAGGTCAGCTAGCTTTTAATGAACATCATTTGCAACCTAAAGATGCTGCTGAATTATTTCCCTTTATAGAGGGATATGCACACACTGGAAATTGGCAGAGAGCAAAAGAACTGAGCCTTCAAGCATACAACATGACACGTACCGTTCGCAGCGGTTTGTGTGTATTATGGAAAAAAATAAAACAATCTGATGTGGCTCCTAAGAAAAAGATATATTCGGAAGTAAGGCAATTATTTATGTGTGAAAATGGATGATTTCATGCACCGATACGAACATTGGTTTAATGCATTATTGCTCTTATTTGTGGCTATATTGAGCTATAGCCTTCTTGTCAATCGCTTGGGCTTTTTCGCGGATGATTGGTATATTATCTGGCATTTAAGAGTTCTAGGAGCACAATCATTTTATAAATTTTTTGCTACAGAAAGACCCTGGCTGGCGTACTTATATGCTTTTTTGACTCCTTTGATAGGGACTTCAGCAATTAGTTGGCATATTTTTGGTATCTTTATGCGCTGGCTGACAGCTCTTTGTTTATATTGGTTATTATGCCTAACCTGGCGCAATCAAAAGAATTTAGCCTTGATGGTTGCTTTGTTGTTTCTTGTTTATCCGGGTTTCCGTCAACAGTACGCCTCTGTGATGTATAGTTTCGGATTCGGAGCGTTATTATTTGAGTTGATCTCATTTTCTCTGATGATTCTTTATCTTCGAACGGAGAAACCTCAACAGATGTGGTTTATTTTGCTTCTAAGTTTATTGTGTCAACTTATGAGCATTTTTCCGGATGAGTATTTTTTTGGATTTGAAATGCTTCGCCCAATTTTTATCTGGACAATTTTACGCGAGAAGACAGAGTCCTTAAAACAGCAGGTGTTGGCTTTAATAAGAACATGGCTGCCGTATGCACTAATAACAGGCTTATTTCTTTATTGGCGAATAATTATTTTTAAATTTCCAACAAAATATCAACCAATTTTTAGTAATGCTGATTCTTCTCAATTTGTTGTTAACCTTGTTAATATTGGCAAGGCGATATTGGATGATTTCTTTGAAGTGCTATTTTTTAGCTGGATACAAATTTTTGAACCATTAAGAGGTGTGTATAGTGTTTCTCTTTCCACGATAGCCTCTTTAGCGGTAAGTGGAGTAGTGTTTATACTTATCCTAATGTATTTTAAAAAATATTATTACCTAATAGGCGTCCAAAACGATCTAACAGATATTAAAACTGAAGATTTGCAATGGGCAAAGAAAGCGTTGACAATTGGTTTGTTGTCAATTTTATTCATGGGCATACCTTTTTGGTTTGTAGGTTGGCAGGTTAACTTAACCACAGGTGAAAATCGGTTTACGTTGCCTTTTATGGTTAGCGTGTGCTTGGCTCTTGTTGGCTTTCTGGTATGGCTCGTTAGAAAAAAATTTCAACAAGTTCTTCTTGTTGGTTTGCTAGTCGGATTATCTGCAGGGCAACAATTTAGGGATGCTAACAGCTATCGGCTAATTCATGAGGAAGAAACAACCTTTCTACAGCAATTTTTGTGGAGGGCGGGAGATTTAAAAACAGGTACAATAATACTTATAAATGAGTTTCCAACAAATTTTTCGAGTGATACAGTCTTAATGAGTAAGATGAATTGGATTTATGATACGAATCCGTCTCAAAAATTAAAGGTGGGTTTGTTTTATCTCAATGATAAACGAATTGGGCATCAAATAACTGCTTTGGAGAAAGG
>DAOUFY010000065.1:0-29717 GCA_034429745.1 Anaerolineales bacterium | reverse complement strand
TTGCTTGGGGGGGTGTTTATCTCATGCAAAAAGGATCAATTCGAGGAAGAATTCTTTTCTCAATTACATGAAAGACAAATATCCTCTTTAATTGGTTGGAACATTGAAGCGCTCCCGATAAATGGTGATATTGGAGGCAAGGAAACGATCAGGAAAAAATTTGATCAAGAAGGAATTATTTATATATGCCCTGAAAGAGATAATAAAGAAAATCAGCAATACAACAAAGAATATGCTGAAGCTCAAGCGGGACTAAGTGGTGCTATAGCAGCTTTTGCAGAAAGTGGAACCATTGTTGTAGCTTCAGGGAAAGGCATGCCATTGATTACATCACTGATGCCGCCGATACATTTTGTACTATTACAAGCGAGAGATATCTTTCCAACGATGGAAGAATGGCTTAAAGAAAGGGGGAAGGAAGTGATAAAAAAACACTCTTGTGTTGTTTTTATTTCGGGACCTTCGCGGACAGCTGATATAGAAATGACATTAACGATTGGGGTTCATGGACCAGAAAAAGTTATCCTCTTTTGTATTGCTGATACGTAGAGATATACAGTAAGTAATTTTTATACTTTTTTTCTTACGGAAATCAACTTAAATACTTATAACTTTTGGTTGGGAAAGCTCCGAAGCTATTTTAGCTGCTATTTTGGCGTTATTGTGTAATAAAGCCAAATTTGCCTGAATGCTTTCTCCTTGAGTAAGCTCACTGACTCGTTGAAGTAAATAAGGGGTAATTGCTTGTCCGCGAATGTTTGCACGTTCTGCATCGTTCAAGGCTTGCGTTATCACGGATTCAACAAGTGAATAATCTAAAGCATATTCAGGTGGAGGAGGGGTAACCACTAAAATGCCGCTAGACAAGCCAAGTTCCCAATGGATTTTGGCTATTTGAATGATTTCCTTTAGTTGATCAGCTTGACAGTGCAAGGGTAAGCCGCTTCGAGCAGCATAAAAGGCAGGAAATTCATCACATTGGTAACCTACCACTGGTACTCCATGTGTTTCTAAATACTCAATGGTGGCAGGCAGGTCTAAAATTGCTTTTGCTCCAGCACATACAACAATCACTGGGGTGCGACTTAATTCAGGTAAGTCAGGTGAGATGTCATTCGGATGGTTGCGGTGTACACCCCCGATGCCGCCGGTAGCAAATACTCGAATACCAGCTAAATGTGCAGCAATCATGGTCGCTGATACTGTTGTTCCACCACTTGCCTTTTGAGCAACAGCAGGAGCCATATCACGACGACTGATTTTTTTAGCGCCCTTATCCTGACTAAGCTGTTCAATTTCTTTGTGTGATAACCCAACTATTACTTTTCCCTTAAATACTCCTATAGTGGCAGGCACTGCACCATTTGAACGAACTTGATTTTCCATATCTATGGCACATTGCACATTTTTCGGGTAGGGCAAGCCATGGGTAATAACGGCAGATTCAAGAGCTACTACTGGCTGCTGATAATAAATGGCTTGAGATACCTCAGAGGAGATGTAAAAATAATCGGGTATTTGTTTTATTGGTTCAAATGTATATGTAGCCATTGTATTCTCGTATTAAATCTTATAAAGTAGTTTGGAGATTATTAAGCTGTTCTTTAAGGTTTGTTGAATTTATAAGGGTAATAATTTTATCCAGGGGAGGGTTTAAGGTATTCTCAATAATGAGATCAGCTTGTTTGAGTGCTTCAGGTGAACGAGTGGTAGTTATACCAATACATTTCATCCCTGCTGCTTTTGCTCCAGCAACTCCCATCGGTGAATCCTCAATGACAAGGCATTCGGAAGGAGAACAATTTATAGCTTCAGCTGCTTTAAGAAAGACATGGGGTTGTGGTTTAGGCGGAAGATGAAACCCGGATATTAGTTCATTGAAATATTGGCGATATCCCAATCCTTCAATAGCAGCCTGAATGAATTCATGGGAAGAAGAAGAAGCGATAGCTTGTTTCAGACCCATGTTGTGAAAAGTTTTAATAAGGCGCTCAATGCCGGCTATCGGTTTAGGGGCTTTTTTTACCATCTCACAGACGTAATCGTTTTGAAGCTTGACAAAAAGCGCGGTTTTTTCGGGGGTGATATCGCCTTTGTAAAATGTAGTAAAAAACTTTTCGGTATTTGTGCCAAATAATGGAACAATTTCTTGATAGCTGATAGTGAAGTTAAATGCTTTAAAGGCCTCAATTATGCCTTGCATGTGAATGTCTTGAGTGTCAATTAACACTCCATCTAAATCCCATAAAATACCTTTAGTTATGGAATGATCACACATAAGAACCCAAAAGGTTCATCTCCAGTATTTGTGAATTGATGAATATCATTTGAGGATACATAGACAGCGTCATAAGGTTCTAATTCAAAAAAGGATTCATTAAGCTGAACTTTTCCTTTGCCATGCAAAATAACGACGCCATGATCCTTTTCATGGCTTTCGTAGTTGCTAGAACAGCCGGGCTCAAGCCTGAAGTAGCGAATAATATAATGAGGTGCGCCCTCAGCAGGGCCGACAAGAACATGTTTATAAATACCTTCCTTACCAGGGTAAGATACAGGAGTAACGCCTTCCCAACTAAAATGGCTGGTGTCGCCTTTAAATTTGTGCACTATTGACATGATGACTCCTCTAAAACTTCTCCAAAGTTACTATCAACTAAGTCCTTCAGAGCTTTGATGGCTTGTTCCTTGTCTTCTCCGCGAGCTTGAATCAGCAGCGTGCTGCCTTGCTTGGCGCCTAATTGTAACACATTTAGAATACTTTTGGCGTTAGCTTTTCGCTGATTGCATTCCACTATAATTTCTGCTCGGAATTGCTTTGCTGTTTGTACAAAAAGTGAGGCTGGCCTGGCGTGCAAGCCTATTGGATGGTGAATTATTACAGTCTGCTCTAGTATTTCTGCTCCTTTTTCTGATGCTGTTCCCTGTTCCGTCTCATATTTTTCACCAATTTGGATGTTGAGCTTCTCATTGAGAAAACTGGATATTTCTCTACGGTCTTTATATTTCATCAAGTTGGACAAAAAGCTAGGATCTTGAATAACTGAGAAAAGAAGCTGAAGCCGCTGGATTACTTCTTTTGGGTCGGGTACAGAAAGAGCAAACACAATGGATACATCAACCACTTTACTCTTGTTGCTGCCCATTTCATAGAATTGAACAGGCTTATCTAAAATAGCAACAGCCACGGCTAATTCTTTTGTGTGAATTGAATCTGTGTGAGGAATAGCTACTCCAGGCTTTGTTGGCAAGCCGGTAGGATAAACTCTTTCGCGCTCAATAATCGCTTGAGTGTAGGATTCTTTCACATATCCATTTTGATATAAGAAAGATCCTATCCGTTGCAGCACTTCTTCGCAGGTGTATGTTTCAAGTGTTAAGGGAAAAAGCAATAAGTTATCTTTGTACCATTGATGATTGTTATTGTTCATAAGGCTTTTCTACTTGGGCTTTACTCTGCAGCTTTCTGAAGGAATTCTTTCATGAAAAGATTAGCGTTTTCTTCCAGCTCCGCTTGTGATGCTTTTGTGGAGGAGACGATCACCGTTACAGCAGTCGGGCTAGTTGGGCGTGCCGAAAAGTTGCTATCTATTTCAACGTCATTTACATTCTTTTTAGCGAGCAACAACCAGCCAATCTCTCGTTTTTTCCAAATGCTGAAGCCGATTTGGGGGTAAATTTCACAAGCTAGGTTGAAACATTCAGTAGGAGTTTTATTCGGTATGTTGTTTGTCAATTCAAATGATGGCATTTTTATCTCCGTTTATTTAACCAAAGAATAAGAGCAATACCAACGATTGTTCCGTTGATTATAAGACTATATTGAAGATAGAAATCTAAAAGATTGCTTCCCCATTGGCCAAGAAAGGAACGAACGACAAGATCAACCATAAATCATTACTTTCCAAATAACTGGCGAAAGGGCGGAAGGTAAACTGCCGCCCTTTCTTTGTATGTATTGTTATTCTTCTGGTGCGCCGGCTGCTCTTTCCCATGCTGTTTGGTTCTTGGAATATAAGAACCATGCGATAACAAGCAGCGCAAGGATGATAATTAACCCAAATAGATTGAGATATTGGGTTAAGGTGGTGAATAACCAGTTAGGCCAGAGGAAGCCATCTGCGATGCTTGTAATTTGTGAAGCATTTTCTGGCATCTCAAATCCTGCTTCAACTGCTGCTTTGGTGAAGAAAGGAGCCATAGAGGTAGCAATATAGAACCCTATCAGCAGTTCAATAGTGCCCGCTATGATCATTCTAATGACATTACCCTTCATCAGAGGTGCCATTAATGCGACGACAAATGGGATAACAGCTAAGTCGGCGAAGAGAATTACACGATTACCGGGCAGGATGATGCTCAATAAGATGGCGATAGGTACAAGCACTAAAGCGCTGGAAATCGCGGCAGGGTGCCCGATGAGAATGGCTGAATCCAAACCAATGTAAATCTCGCGTCCGGCAGCTCTTTTCTGCATGAAGTCGCGTGCTGCTTCAGAGACAGGGATAAGACCTTCCATGAGGATTTGCACCATTTTAGGCATAAGGAGCATGACGGCGGCTAAATTTATACCTGCCTTAAGTACTTTTACAAGTACAGTTTGAAAATCTCCCGCGTTATAGTAAGCAAGTATGCCTAAAATTAAACCGATGATCAGACCCAAAATAACAGGATCTCCAAACGTACCGAAACGCTTTTGGATAGTATCAGTATCTGCATCTAAATCGCGTAATCCAGGGATACGCTCAACGATCCAATTCGTTACAATAGCAAAAGGAACTCCGGGGGCTGATGTAAGGTGGGGAATGGAAATACCGGGCAAGCTATAAAAATGTTGTACTGCTTTGGCTGTCCAATCAGCAAAGAATAGCGCCAATGCAGCAGCTACGGCAGCAGCGATCAAGCCATTACCTATGTTTCCTCCAGTAGCTATAGCAACAAGCGATCCTAAGTAAGCAAAGTGCCAGTAATTCCATATGTCAATGTTTAAGGTCCGGGTAACACGCAGCAACAGCAATACAATGTTGACGATGATAGCAATAGGAATTACCCATAATCCAACTTTGGTGCCAAAAGCAATAGCTGCAGCGGAAGGCCATCCGACATCAACTACATCGCGAGTTAGACCGGTGTTTTTCACCATGGCTTGTCCGACTTCGGTAAGTGTACCCCACATTAAGCCAATGATGAGGTTAATACCGATGAAAGCGACACCGATCACTACACCTGAACGGAATGCGCGACCTGGTTTTGCTCCCATAAGCCAAGCTACGAAAAAGATGATAACTGGGAGAACAACAGTGGCTCCTAAGTTATCTATGACTGCTTTTAAAGCAGAAAGAAAGGTATCCATAATAATCCTCCTATAGATTTTAATAATTGTTTATAAAAGAAAAACCGATAAATAAAATGAAGTAATAATTAGTAACCAAGCGCTTTTGTTATTTGATTTATCACCTCCTCTTTTCCAATACCGGTTAAGAAAGCTAAAGTTTGAATAACGGGCACACCCAAATCTGATGGTACAGGTGTTGTTGTTACAATTAAATCAACACCAGACAATTGTGTGCGTATTTCCGCAGCTTTACATTGCCTTGTTATGACATCTATACCACGGCTTTTTAATGCCTCCTCTATTCCTTTGGCAACAACTGTTGAAGTCGCGATAGCGGTACCACAAGAAACCAATATTGTTTTAGGTTTAGCCATATTTTTCTCCTCATAAGTAGTGTTTATTTTTATATATAGGATACATTAAAACGAACTAAATTTTCATTAATACTTACAACAATATATAAGGGTTTTCTAATCGTTCTTTCAAGTCGTTAAGAAATTTTGCAGCAGCAGCACCATTGTTAATGCGATGATCAACACTTAAAATAAGCTGCATTACTTGCTGAACCGCCCAACCATTGGATTCATACTTTGGAGTATCATGGATTGAACCAACTGCGAGGATGGCTGCTTCAGGCGGATTAATCAATGCTGTAAATGATTCAATACCGTACATACCCAAATTGGAAATGGTAAATGTACTGCCACTCATTTCTCTTGGCTCTAATTTTCTTTCTTTTGCAGCAGCAGTCAAACGGTTAATTTCTTTCGTAATCTCTAGCAAATTTTTGGTTTGAGTATTTCGAACAACTGGTACGACTAAATTGTCTTCCAATGCTGTTGCTATCCCTATATGAATATCTTCCCATTGGATAATCTCATCCCCTACAAGAGATGCATTGAAGTTGGGGTGCAACATAAGTGTTCTGGAGACAGCCAAGGCAAGCACGCAGGTATAGGTGAGTTTAAGCTGATGCTTGCTTTGAATTGTTGGCTCTAATATTTTCTGCAGACGAATAAGCTCACCTGCATTTACATGGATGGACTCATAGAAATGGGGTATTTGGGAAGCGCTCAATCTCATACGTTCCGCAATGATTTTGCGAGCACCCACCAATGGAATTTTGTTTTTAATACGAGCTTCCGGTATGGGTATTGGAGGCAAAGCAGAAGTATCGGGCTTATAGGTTTGCTCAACTTTTGAGCGATTTTCAAGGTATGCTAAAACATCTGCTTGATGAATCCGGCCGCGTTCTCCTCTACCTTTGATGTTACTTAAATCAATCTGATGTTCTTTTGCGGTCTTGCGTGCAAGTGGGGTAGCTCGGATGATGGTTTTTTCATCCTTTGTTGGAGCTACGGCTGATGTAGTATCTTCTTTTGCAAACGGGAAGTCTGCTGGCAAAGCTTCTTTGAAGGATAAGGCCTTAGGACTTTTTATTGTTTCGGGTTTGGGGAGAGTTTCTCCTTCTTGAAGAATATATCCAATGGTCTGCGCTACTGGTATAACATCATCCTTTTTTGCGCTGCAGCCAGCAAGTATTCCTTCGGCCGGTGCCTCAATTTCAATAGCTGCTTTGTCACTCATGATGACGAATAGTGGTTCGCCTTGTTTTACTCTTTCCCCTTCTTTTTTCAGCCATTCAACAAAAACGCCAGTATCTTGAACCATATCAACTTTGGGCATGATAATTTCAGTAGGCATTCTACCTGCCCTCCTGCGCTAAACGGCGCGCTTCACGCACAATATCTTCGACTTGCGGCACGGCAGCTCTTTCCAATGTCCTATTGTAAGGGATTGGAATATCACGACCAGCTAACCGTTTAATAGGGGCATCAAGACAGTCGAAAGCTTCTCCCTCAGTTATTAGAGCCGCAATTTCTGCTCCAAAACCACCCGTTTTGGGTGCTTCATGCACAATAAGCACTCTTCCAGTCTTCATAACGGATTGGTTAATCGTCTCGAGGTCAAAGGGCTTGAGGGATCTGGGGTCTATTATTTCCACATCAATTCCCTCTTTTTCTAGAACAGCAGCGGCCTCTAAAGCTCGCTGTGTCATGATTGAATAGGCGATGATAGTCAAATCCTTACCTTCCCTCTTAACCTCTGCTTTGCCTAGAGGAATAGTGTACATCTCTTCTGGCACATGCCCCTTTATTCGATAAAGCAATTTATGCTCCATGAATAAAACGGGATTGTTATCTCGAATAGAAGAAATCAGCAAGCCTTTGGCATCATAAGGGGTAGAAGGAGCAACGACTTTGATACCGGGAACGTTGATAAACCAAGCCTCGAGACATTGGCTATGCTGTGCAGCAGCGCCTGTGCCAGAGCCGGCTGGGGCACGGACAACAAAAGGCAAACTGACTTTCCCGCCAAACATAAAACGCATCTTAGCCGCTTGATTGACGAGTTGATTCATGGAAATGGTAATAAAATCCATAAACATGATTTCCATGATTGGACGCATGCCCATCATAGCGGCTCCAATGGTTGCTCCTGCGATTGCAGCTTCAGATATAGGTGTATCGCGCACCCGTTCCGGCCCAAATTCCTCAATCATTCCTTTGCTGACTCCAAAAGCACCGCCGTAAACACCGACATCTTCACCAATGAGAAAAACATTGGGGTTATGGCGCATTTCCTGCGTCATAGCTTCGCGCACAGCTTCTAGATAGGTTATTTCACGCGTAGTTCCAATTTCATTCATGGGGCATATACCTCTTCTTCCATATTGTTTGGTGAAGGCTCTGGCAATGCTAAGGCAGCTTCAGTCGCTTCCTTAATAGCATTAAATGCCTTGTGCTTTATCTGTTCTACTTCTTCTTTAGTCATAATTTTTTCTTCTGTGAGAAAATCAGCAAAACGGGTAATGGGATCTAATTTTTGCCATTCTTTGATTTCCTCATCTGAACGATAGAGATTGCGATCGCTTTTCGAGTGGCCGCGCCAGCGGTAGGTGATATTTTCTACGAGTGATATCCCTTCCCCTTTACGCGCTCGTTGCACCGCCTCGGACACTGCATGATAGACTGCAATGACGTCGTTGCCATCAACACTCTCTCCTGGGATGTTGTATGCACAAGCGCGTTGTGAGATGTGATCTATATTCATAGATTTTTCGCTTGCCATAGACATCCCATATTGATTGTTATCCACAATGAAAACAATTGGCAGTTTCCAAATTGACGCCATATTTAAAGATTCGTGAAATTCACCTTCATTAGATGCTCCATCTCCAAAAAAGGATAAAAGAACTCGATTGCTGCGTTTCATTTGCAGTGCTAGTCCAATACCCACAGCAGTTGGTATGCCAGCCGCAACTACTCCAGTCGCTCCTAAATTACCGCTTTCAATATCCGCAATGTGCATTGAGCCACCGCGCCCGCGACAATAGCCGGCTTCCTTGCCTATAAATTCAGCGACCATACGCACTAAATCGGCTCCCTTAGCAATGGTGTGCCCATGACCGCGATGATGATGGATAATATAATCATCCTTTTCAATAGCTGCTATGCTTCCTACCGGCGAGGCTTCCATTCCAATAGATAAGTGCATGGTACCGTGCACCAAACCGCGTGTGTATAAATTTTCAGCATTTTCTTCAAAATAACGGGTTAAAGCCATCTGTTCAAGCATCTTCACCAATTTTTCTTTTGGCAGTTGATGAACAATTTTTCGCTTTAAGGCAATGTCCATCTGAAATGTGTTGATAATTTCCTGCGGATGATAAGGCATACTATGATTTTCCTTTATTACTTTTGAGATAATATTTGGAGTACTTTTCTGGCTGCTTTTTCATCTGTGATGAGAATATCAATGTATCCACCTTTCAAGGCAGCGGCTATTGGCAAGGCTTTCGCTTCTGTGGCAGCAATACCAATTTTTTGTGGAATTTGTTTTAATTCAGCTAAGTTTAGCCCTACTACTCTTTGACCATATTCCGGCGCGCAAGGCTTTCCTTCGGCATCATATATATGAGCAAGGATTTCGCCAACTCCGCCGTTGTTTGTTTGGATTGCTTGCAAGGTTTCTGTAGTGAGTGAAGTAAAGCGGAAAAAGCTCGATTCCGGTTCGTTGATCGTACCTATTCCAATGATCGCTTTGTTCGATTGACGAGCTAGCTCAAGCACTTCTTGTATTTGCCGCACTTGGAGGATCGCCTCTCGCTCAGCTTGACTATCGGTAAAAGCTGGTGCATGAAGCTGATAGGCATAACCGCCAAATTTTTTCGCAAATTCGTCTGCCAAATTATTTACATCTGTTTCATGCCGTCCTTGCACTCCTCCTAAAGCAGGCACAACTTTGATGCTGAGTGGAGGTTGGGTTTCCATCTCCTGTAAAATGGCATAGATGGTGCTTCCGCCGCCAATGCTGACTATATCATCGTTTTTTATGTTCTCGCAGATGAATTGTGCTGCCATTTTACCCACAAGTTGTTTCAATTGCTGTGGATCTTCTGATGGCGCAGGCGCAATGATCACTTTCTGGACGTGGGTTATGCTTTCAAGTTCTTTTTCCAGCTCAAATATGGTGCTATATGGTGGAATGTTGATTTTGATTTCTACTAAACCATTTTGACGAGCAAATTTGAGCAGACGGTTAACTTTTGAAGTGGAAAGGTTTAACTGTCTCCCAATTTCAGCTTGGGTTAGGTTGTCAAAATAGTAGAGAGTTAAAACCCTGCTTACAAGCCGTAAGTCCAAATCATCTTGAAGCTCTTTTGGGCTTGATAAGGGGATTTGGTAATGTGAATCGCTAATAATATCTCTAATGAGGTTCATGCTAATGAAAATATTACCATAGATTGAAATAATTGTCAATCATTAAACCTTAAAAATTTTTCTCTCAAACAATCAACCTCTAAAATTATTTATTTTTTACTATAAGTGCATACGAGAATTATTCAAAACTATGCTAACCTCTGCTATAATGATGGCATGATGTATTTATTGAGATATGCTTTTCATTACATTAACAAGATAATCTTAAGTATTACTGTCTTATGCTTTGTTTTTAATATAAGTGTTTCAGCTAAGGTGATGAATGGGAGCAGTCAAGTTGATGACGAAACAAGTGAAATGACTCAAATGACTGCTACAGAGCTTTTGGAAAAACTCACTCCGCGAGAAAAAATTGGACAGTTGTTGGTAGTTAGTTTTACAGGGACTGATACGAGCCCTAATTCTCAAATTTATCAGTTGATAACTCAAGGCCATATTGGGGGTGTAATGTTATCTGCTGCTAATGATAATTTTTCGCAGACTGATATCATTAATTCCACATGGTCAATGATTAAGAGTTTACAAGAAATTGAGAATGAAACATCTCAGCATGAAATTAAGGATGATAAAGGAAACGCTTACTTTCCTAGTTACATCCCCCTGTTTATTGGAATTAATCAGGAAGGCGATGGGGCACCTCATGATCAGATCCTTAGCGGATTAACACCCCAACCGAATCAAATGGCTCTTGGGGCAACATGGGACCCAAATTTGGCGGAAAAAGTGGGCAAGATAAAAGGATTTGAGCTATCAGCTTTGGGGATTAATATGTTATTTGGACCTTCCCTGGATATTTTGGAAAACCCGAATCCAGAAGGATTAGGTGATATGGGAACAAGGACGTTTGGCGGTGATCCTTTTTGGGTAGGAGAGTTTGCCAAAGCTTATATTCGAGGAGTGCATATCGGCAGCAAGGATCGGATTGCATTAGTAGGAAAGCATTTTGCAGGTAGAGGTGGTTCTGATAGATTGCCCGATGAAGAGGTAGCTACGATTCGGAAGTCATTGGAACAATTAACTCAAATTGAGTTATCACCTTTTTTTGCAGTTACTGGAAATGCTTCAGACCCTGAATCGACTGTGGATGCTTTAATGACGTCCCCTATTCGATATCAAGGCTTTCAAGGAAATATTCGAACAACGACAAAACCCTTATGTTTTGATCCTCAGGCATTGAGTCAACTGATGAGTTTGCCTGCATTAGATGCATGGCGTAAAAACAATGGCGTTTTAGTTAGTGATGATATTGGCAGTCTAGCAGTGAGAAGGTTTTTTGATCCAACTGAACAAACTTTTAATGCTCGCATTGTCGCACGGGATGCTCTGCTAGCGGGAAATGATTTATTGCTCTTAGGTAATGTAGTATCAAGCGGTGATCCCGATTCTACTACAACAATATTAAAAATGATTGAATTTTTTGAGCAGAAATATCGCGAAGATAATGCTTTTGCGAAGCGAGTAGATGAAGCTGTATTTAGGATTCTTTCCTTAAAATTGAAAATATATCCTAAATTTGAGCTTCAAAAAGTTATCCCACCCTTTGAGGACTTGGAAAACATCGGAAAAGGGAGAGAAATAACTTTTGAGGTGGCTCAAAAAGCCGCTACCCTTATTGACCCAACCGCTGCAGAATTGGAAAACATTTTACCCACATCTCCTCAATTGGGTGAAAAAATTGTATTTTTAACTGACACATACACTGTAAAACAATGCAGTAAATGTCCAGAACAAACAGTTATGCCCAAAGATGCTTTACAGCAAGCGGTTGTACGTTTGTATGGTCAAAGTGCGGGAGGGCAAATTCGCAGTCAGGATTTGATATCCTTTTCATCAACTGAAGTGAAAGCAATGCTGGAAAAACAACGTGGGATAACGAATTTGGAATATTATTTGCGCCAAGCACGCTGGATTGTTATTTCCATGTTGGATGTAAAGACGAACCGGCCTGAATCATTAGCCATGAGGCAGTTTATTTCAGAGCGCTCTTATCTATTGAGGAATAAGAATGTTATTGTGTTTGCGTTTAATGCACCCTATTATCTTGATTCGACAAATATTTCAAAGATAACAGCATATTATGGATTGTACAGTAAAGGACCTCAATTTATTGAGGTTGCTGCAAGATTGCTGTTTAATGAATTAAGACCGGTGCCGGGTTCGCTGCCGGTTTCTGTACAGGGAGTGGGTTATGATCTGATTAGTGTCATCGCACCTGATGCTCAGCAAGTTATCCCTTTAATCGTGGAGTCAACCAGCAAGCCGGTTGAGACTATATCGGCAACTGAAAGCAGCGGAATTGGTATTAAATTAAACGTTGGTGATTTGGTAACATTGAGAGCTGGTGAAATAAAAGATTATAACGGACACATTGTTCCAGATAATACTCCGGTGCACTTTATAATCACAAGCAAGGGTGAAGTTAGTACAATAGTAGATGAATTGGTAGCTGCAACGAGTGCTGGAATGGCACGAGCGACGTTTTCTCTAAAAAATCCTGGAACTTATGAAGTCAGTGTAAAGAGTGAAATGGCAGTAAAATCTCAGGTAATTAGAATCGAGGTTCCTGGAGAAGGAATTCCGACTCAGATATTCCAGCCAACATCAATGATCATGCCTTCACCAATACCTGAAATGGTTATGGTACCCACACCGATTGTCGTTGAAAGTAAAACGTTAAATAAAAGTGTTCAACACTTATTGGTGTGGATAATATCTGTGATTATTATATTTATATTGAGTTGGGGAGTTTATCACTATGGGCTTATACAAGGCAAGGTCCGTTGGAGCATGCAAGCAGGATTAATAACCATGCTTATGGGATTAATATCATATAGCTATGCGGTTTTGAAATTACCCGGCAGTCAAGAGATATGGGAGGAAGCAGGATATTGGACGAATGTAGTGTTTTCTATTGCTGGAAGTGGATTAAGTGCTGTTATTTTTATCTTGTATGATTTGCTACTCAACAAGAAGGGTGAAAATTAAGCTAATAAATAGCATAAGCACACAACCAAAGGCTAGGTATGTCTCTTTCTTTAGTGAAAAAAGGTCAGCAAGAGAGGGAGAGGGCAGGGAAGTGATAGATTGGGTATTAGGATTCCAATTGCCCAGCAAAGCGATGCGAAACTCTCCAATTGATTGGGGACGTTCATCTGGATGAAGGTTCATTGCCCAGAGAACGGCTCGTTCTGTTTTAGGGCTAACTGATGGATTATGTTCTCTAATAGATAAGGAGATTTGAGGATTTAAGAACCGATCGCGGGCTTCCATTGGGGGCTTTCCTGTTAGCAGATGATATAGCGTTGCTCCAAAAGCATAAATATCACTACGGACATCAGTATGTCCAGTGTCTCCTCCATACTGCTCAAGAGGAATGTATGTAGCTGTACCTCTTCCTTGAATTATTGTTACAGTAACTTCCGTGGAAGATAAAAATTTTACTAAACCAAAATCTACTAACTTGATAAGGCCGCTTGGCATAAGTTTGATATTGCTGGGTTTTATATCACGGTGTAGAATTGGCGGTTGTTGACTATGAAGATAAGCAAGAGCATCTGCGATTTGATATGCCCACTTGAGAATAGTACTTTCGGGTATTATTTGATTTTTTTGACGAGCTTCGAGCATAATTGATCGCAGGTCTTTGCCGGGAATATAATCCATGACAAGATAATCTTTTCCTTCGTAACTGAAGAAATCGGAGACTTTGGGCAAATTAGGATGATCAAGCCGGGCTAGAACCACAGCTTCCCGTTGAAATTGTTCACGTGCTTGAGCAATTAATTCAGGCGGCAATGATAAATCATGTTTTACTTCTTTTATTGCACATAACCTGCCTTCTAAACGTAGGTCTTCGGCTAAATATACGCAGCCTGAGCCGCCCTGACCAATAACTTTATTGATCGGATATCTATCATGTAAAATGTAGCCTTTAGGTAAAATTGCTGTCATTTGATGATTCTCTTCTTCTGATAGGATGGATATTATAATATAAAATTGGTTGGAAAAAATATAATTCTTGAGTATAATGATTAATGATGGGGAATATGAGAACCGACTATCCATTGATAGTAGCGCAAGGTGGTCAGTTTGATGGTCAACGATGGATCATCAAGGATACCCTTGTTATTGGTCGCGATGAGGAATGTGATATTGTAATTCCTAGCCAACAAGTATCCAGATTTCACGCCAAGTTAACCTTGACTGAACAAGGGGTGATTTTAGAAGATTTGGGTAGTAAAAACGGATCGTATCATAATGGACAATTGATAACTGCCCCAACTTTACTAAAAGAAGAAGATGTCTTTCAAATATCTTTAGCTCAACAATTTACGCTTCTCAATGCAGATGTAACTTTACCGGTTAAGATATCTGCTGAAGATGATAAGCATTTTTTCGAAGCAAAAGAAAAACCACACCTGAGGTTGGATAAAAGATCACATAAAGTATGGGTAGGAGACAAGGAAATAAAACCTCCCCTTTCTTTGTTGCAATTTAAGCTATTAGAAATTTTATATCAGAATTATGGGAAAGTAGTGCCTCGCCGCGATATCATTGCTTATGTTTGGGGTGAAGAAAATATAGCCGGGGTTACTGAGCAAGCTCTAGATGCTTTAGTAAGAAGATTGAGGGAAAGGATCATGGAAATCGATCCAAACCACTCGTATATTACGACTGTGCGAGGGCATGGTTTAATGTTGAACTAGAGCTATGAAAAAATTTCCTCTGCTTTTCAAAAAATAAATATTTTGAGAGTAAATATCAAAGCAAGTGAGTTCAATCAAGCAAGGTTGTCCCTGAAAGTGCTTCGATAACTGCTATAACTGCAGAATTATCGAGTTCCCCTAAATTCATTTGAATCATTGCCTGAAATAGCTGTGAGGCGACGGCAGTGGCGGGCAAAACAGCGCCAACTTGACGAGCTGTCTCGATGACAATACCCAAATCTTTAGCTTGCATGTAAGCTTTGAAACCTGGTGAGCGGTTGCCAAAAAATAAACGCGGGGGTTTTTGATCCAATGTCCAACATTGAGCGGCGCCGTTTTTTATGGCTTCTACCACTTTTTGAGGATCAGCTCCAGCTTTTTTGGCAAAAATCAGTAATTCACCCATAGCAACCATCTGTGCTGCGACCATAATTTGGTTGGCTGCTTTTGCTATTTGTCCTGTGCCGGCATCACCAATGTGGGTTATCTTTTTGCCGATAGATTCTAGTATGGGGGTAACTTTTTCTAAAGCTTCTTTAGGCCCTCCAACCATAATTGTTAAGGTTCCATTTTGTGCACCAATTTGACCTCCACTGACGGGAGCATCTAAGCTCATTACTCCTTTTTTAGCCAATTCGACTGATATGTGTTGAGATGTTGAAGGTTTTATCGTTGAATTGTCAACGAAAATTAGTCCTGAGTGTGCACCTTCAATAATACCATTTTTACCAAGTACAACGCTCTCCACATCTGCTGAATCAGGAAGGTTTGTAAAAACAACATCAACAGATTGAGCAACTTCAGCTGGTGAATGAGCTTCTTTTGCGCCTTTAGCTACAAGTTCAAGTACCGATGTTCGGCTACGGTTATGAACAGTGAGTGGAAAGCCGGCTTTTAATATATTGTAAGCCATCGGCTTGCCCATTATTCCTAAGCCGATGTAACCTACTCTTAAACGCTCTGAAGACATCTTACCTCCAAAGGATGAAAACTTCATTTACTGTGATATCGAGCTTTAATATTAGGAACTAGATACTCCTCAAAAGCTCTTTGAACATCATAGTCTGGTTGCCAACCCCAATCTCGACGAGCAGCGCTGTCATCTAAATCAGCAGGCCAACTGTCAACGATGGCTTGACGTTTAAGATCGGGGTTAAAAGAAATTTGGGCATTGGGGAAATATTTTAATACCCATTCTCTAAATTCCTCGGCAGATAAGCTAAAACTGGTAACATTATAGTCATGGCGGGATAATTTTTCACGAGGTGCGCTAGCTAAACAAAGAAGAGCTTTGATTGCATCTGGCATTGCCATAAAAGGTATTCGTACATCAGGACGCACAAAACAAGCGTAGGGCTCCCCTTTAGCTGCAGCATGGATCATTTCAGGCCCGTAATCACTTGTTCCACCGCTTGGTACAGTAAATGCGCTTATAAGTCCTGGAAATCGCACTGCGCGGAAATCCAACATAACAGGTTGTTGAGCCGCTAATTGGCGATAGTGATCACTAAAATAAATTCCGAGCATTTCACAATAGAGTTTGTTGCAACCATACATTGTTCGAGGGTAATTCCATTCCCATTCACGAACCCGTGCATAGCGTTCTTTTGTTTCTCGATCTGGTAAGCCAAAGACAGCAATGGAGCTTGGGAAGATGAAACGAACGGCTTCGCGCCGCCACTCCGATTGCTGAGCTGCCATGTGCAGCATTTCCATTGTGCCTGCAACATTAACTTGATGAGCAGCATCAGGAGAAAACTCGGCTCGAGTTGATAATAATGCGGCTAAATGATAGATTTCATAAAATTCATACTCGCTAACTAATCGATCAATAAGGGCTTTATCAAGAATGTCTCCACGAACATGAGTAACCTTACTCATTAATGTTGAGGGCAAATCTTTTAAGTCTAGGGTTACTATGGTGCTGCTAGTTTCTTCAACGAGGCGTGAAATGAGAGCTTGTCCTACTTCACCTGCTGCGCCGGTGATTAAGATTGACTTTTTTCGCATGGTAAATCCTTTTTCGGTTAGGTTGGGAATATTCTACTATATTTTGCCTAATTGTGTAATAAAAAATGAGGTTTATCGTTTTAGCTTGTCAAGAGTAAAAAATCGCTTATAATCGAATATTATGAATTTATCTATTATTATCCCTGCCTACAATGAAGCTTCAACCATTCGAGAAATAATTCATAACGTTGCTGAATTGGAAATAGTCAAAGAGATTATCGTTGTAGATGATGGTTCTACAGATGGAACTCGGGAAATACTTGCCGATATTAAGCAATCATGGGATAGGAAACCATTGTTGGAAATTTACTTTAAGGAAAAGAATGAAGGCAAAGGAAGCGCGGTTAGTTATGGTATAAAACAAGCTAAAGGTGATGTGCTTATCATACAAGATGCGGATTTAGAGTATGACCCGCGCGAAATACCTGAGTTGCTTAAACCCATAAAAGAAAAAAAAGCAGATGTGGTGTATGGATCGCGTTTTTTGGGTGCTCCAAGACGTTCAACGATGTTTTGGCACATGGTTGCTAATCACATTCTTACTTTTGTAACAAATATACTGTATGATGCCATTCTGACCGATATGGAAACTGGCTATAAGATGTTTACAAGAAAGGCGATTGAAGGAATTGAATTACGCTCAAAACGATTTGATTTGGAACCAGAAATAACAGCGAAGTTTCTCAAACGAAAAATGCGTCTCTTTGAAGTGCCGATAAGTTTTAATCCACGCGATTATGAGGAAGGGAAAAAGATTGGACTAAAAGATGCATTTGATGCTTTATGGGCATTGATAAAGTATCGCTTTGTAGATTAGGTCATAAAGTACTGATATGGGAAGGAAAGAAGAAAATAAAGGTTTCATTTGTGAGCATTGTGGATGCAAGGTTCTTCCATTGAGCAATGGAAGCTATAGAAATCACTGTCCTGAATGTTTGTACTCAAAACACGTGGATGATTTTCCAGGTGATCGGGCAAATGCATGTGGAGGATTAATGGAGCCAATAGGAATACGATCTAATTCCCCAAAAGGGTATCAAATTATCCATCGTTGTTTAAAATGTGGTGAAACTAAAGTCAATAAACTCGCAACTGATACTATACAAAGTGATAATTTTTCTTTAGTCATTCAGCTAATGCTTGAAAATGTAGTAAAATAAGTGAAACCAAAAATATATATGGTAAATTATACTAAGGAGAAAAACCTATGACGATGAATACATTAATCGAAGATATTATTGGGCGTGAGATTCTAGATTCTCGTGGAAACCCAACCGTTGAGGTGGAAGTCTATTTAGCTGATGGAAGTGTAGGAAGAGCTGCTGTACCTTCAGGTGCGTCAACCGGCGTGCACGAAGCATTGGAACTTCGCGATAATGATAAAGGTAGATATGGCGGTAAAGGTGTTCGGCAAGCAGTAGAAAATGTAAATGGACCTATATTGGATGCCTTATACGACATGGATGCTGTTGAACAGAAGGCGATTGATTCACGGTTACTAGAGTTGGACGGAACTCCAAATAAGTCAAAACTTGGAGCAAATGCCATCCTAGGTACAAGTTTAGCAGTAGCTAAAGCTGCAGCGAACGCGTTGGAAATGCCGCTTTATCGCTATATTGGCGGGGTTTATGCACATGTGTTACCTGTTCCCATGATGAATATTCTTAATGGCGGTGCTCATACGGGTTGGCAGTCCACTGATGCGCAGGAATTTATGATTATGCCATTAGGTGCTCCCAGTTTTGCTGAAGCATTAAGATGGGGTTCTGAGATTTATCAAGCATTAAAAGCCGTTTTAAAGTCCAAAGGTTATGCTACATTGGTTGGAGATGAGGGAGGGTATGCACCAGCATTAAAGGCTAATGCGGAAGCAGTTGAGTTGATTCTCGAAGCTGTTCATAAAGCTGGCTATAAAGCAGGAATAAATCAAGATGTAGCTATTGCATTAGATCCAGCTGCTTCTGAATTATATGAGGAAGATACAAAACTATATAACTTGCGAAAAGAAGGCAAAAAGCTTACAAGCGAGCAAATGGTTGAGTATTGGAAATCATGGGTAGATCAATATCCGATTGTCTCTTTGGAAGATGGGTTAGCTCAAGATGATTGGGAAGGCTGGAAGCTTTTAACGAAAGAATTGGGAAGTAAAATTCAGATCGTTGGCGACGATCTTCTTGTTACCAATCCAGAACGCGTAAGCCGAGCAATCAAAGAAAAAGCCTGCAATGCCCTTTTAGTAAAACTTAATCAAATAGGTACCTTGACTGAGACCATCAAGGCAGTACAAATGTGTTTCCGAGCGGGGTATCGAGCTGTTACTTCGCATCGCTCTGGCGAGACAGAAGACAGCACAATTGCGGATCTGGCAGTAGCATTGAACATGGGTCAAATTAAAACTGGTGCTCCTGCCCGCTCAGACAGAGTAGCCAAATACAATCAACTACTTCGGATTGAAGAAGAATTAGGCAATGAAGCCAGCTATGGCGGTTGGGCAATCTTAGGGTACTAAACGTTGGATTAAAATATATATAACCCGAAGTGGAGCGACTTCCCTTCGGGTAATTTTTCTTAATCAACATATCGTTGTAAAGATAAGAGGAATCGTGTTTGAGGTTATATTTTTAGGGACATCAGCATCAGCTCCATCTATAAACCGCAATTTATCAGCTCAGGTGATCAGCCATAATGAGTTTAGATTTCTTCTAGATTGTGGTGAGGGAACTCAAAGGCAGATTTTACAAGCCGGCTTGGGTTTTCGACGGTTGAATAGGATACTTATTACTCATCACCATTTAGATCATTTATTAGGAATTGGCGGCTTAATATCTACCTTCATGCGCTGGGAGACCATTGATGAATTAGAAATTATGGCTGCTCCTACAGCATTGGAAAGAATTCGAACTTTAATTTATGGAGTAGTTTTAGGAAAAAATAACCCTCCAATGGACTTACGCTTAACAGAAATTAAGCCGGGCATTATATTTGATCATGAGGAATTTCACGTTACGGCTTTTTCGGTTACTCATCGAGGACCTGATTGTTTAGGTTTTATCTTTGAAGAAAAAGCAAAGCGTCCTTTTCTGGTCGAAAAGGCAGAGAAATTAAACATTCCTCCAGGTCCATGGCGAAAAGAGTTGGTTAATGGAAAATCGGTTCAATTAGCTGACGGTCGAGTGATTAACCCTGATGATGTTCTTGGAACAGAAAAACCTGGAATAAAAGTGGTGTTCAGTGGTGATGTGGGGGATGTGGAATGTTTAAGAGGCATTGTTACTAATGCTGATCTTTTTGTGTGTGAAGCAACTTATTTGGATGAGGAAGCAGAAATTGCTACACAGTTTGGTCATCTAACTGCACGCATGGCGGCTGAACTGGCTGCAAGCGAGAACGTGAAAAAATTGGTATTAACGCACATCTCACGCCGTTATAGAGAAAAGGATGTACAAGACGAAGCGCGTCGATACTTCAGCAATTCCTATATTGCCCGAGATTTTGATATTTATAAAATAAAAAGAGAAGAGGATGAGTAATAGCAGCTAAAGGTCGTATATTGTTCGCTGTTCCTTCCAAACATCTGCTTCGTTATGATAGCCGGCTTGTTCCCAAAAGCCCAAGCGATCTTCTTGAGTAAACTCGAGACCTCTTAGCCATTTTGCTCCTTTCCAAAAGTACACTGCTTTAATATCGGGTTTATCTGGCATATAACCAACAATTCCTCTCAATGGATATCCGTGTTCAGGAGTCAATGGCTCTCCTTGATAATGAGTTGCCAGTAAAAAAACATCGGATAAAACTACTTCTAACGGCAGATTTGCTGTGAAACCATATTCTGCATGCTGAATGCAATATTTAGCCGTTGGTAATAGTTTTAGGTATCCTTGATCAACAAGATCCTTTACAGAAACACCTTCCCAATGAGTGTCAAACATACTCCAGCGGGTAACACAATGGATATCCATGACGATTTTTCGGCGAGGCAATTGCATGAATTCGTCCCATGTCCAACTTATTTCTTTTTCAACTTCACCCCATATTTTGAAATCCCATTTTTGAAGATCAATGGTAGGAATGGGACCGTAGTGAAGCACAGGAAACCTGCGGGTTAAAGATTGTCCTGGCGGCAACCGTCCTTCATTTTTCCTTTGTTGTTCTAAGATTTTGCGTTGATTTGTTTGCTCCAACATTTTTACCCCTTTAATAAATCTATGAAATTTAGGAATTAAGTTTCTTCAGTAGGATTAATTAATTTTTTGAATATTACCTAAACAACATGATCCTTGCGGATTGCGTAGGTCGCAAGCACATTGATTGGCTTTGATGCCGGCTTTTATATCATTAATTATCGCTTGTCGGTTGTTGGGTTCAGCATTGCGTAGTTCAGATGCAGTGTAATTAAAACAATAGCATACCAATGTATCTTTAGAAAAAGGTTCTTTTTGATAAACCTTTACCTGAATAACAGAGGTTGTAAGAATGGATACACCATCTTCAGAAAAATATACAATTGGGCATGTTTGTGTACGGCAAAAGTAGTAGTCTTTATCGCGAAGTGTCCTCAAGGAAACTGAAAGCATTGACTTTACAGTTTGCTTTTGAATTGGCAAACCTTTTTGATTACATTGTGGGCAAAGATTTTGTTGTGATTTATTTAATTCCTCATAAATAGATGTTTTATTATTCATGTTTAATAAGAATGGTTCAACTTTAAAAAGTTACAAAAAAGATAAATATAAACTGAATAGGTATAAAGTATTACAATGTGAAATATCCTAAAAATTCTTGATTGCCTTTTTGACCAAGGACAGGAGATGGGATATAACCTTGTGGTATAAAACCTAATGTCTTGGCATATTCTAACACTTCTGTTACAACTTGCTTTTGCAAGTATTCATCACGAATAATGCCTTTAGCACGGCTAGCTTCTTCTTTACCTACTTCAAATTGGGGTTTAATCAAAGCAATAAGTTCACGGGGAGGGGAATTCCAACACCATTTTACGACTACAGGTAAAAGAAGTTTTAGAGAAATAAATGAAACATCAATAGTGATCAAGGAAACGGGCTCAGGCAATTGTTCTAAATAACGAGCATTGATTTTCTCCATAACAATTACTTTAGGGTTATTTCGCAATTGCCAATCAAGAATTCCTTTGCCTACATCAATAGCAAAAACTTTTCCTGCTCCGTGCTGGATAAGACAATCGGTAAAGCCGCCGGTTGAGGAACCTACATCGGCGCAAATGCGATTTTCAACTTGTATTTTGAAGGACGCAAGGGCGGCTTCTAATTTTTCACCACCACGTGATACATAGCGCGGTTTCTGTAAGATTACAACGTTAGACGAGGGCATAATCTCAGTAGATGGCTTTAATATAACATTACCATCTACTGTAACATCACCTGCCATAATTAATTTTTGCGCTAAAGTACGACTTGATACTAATTGATTTTCTACTAAAAAAGAATCCAAGCGGATTTTTTTCCTCACGCGAGTGGCTCCAAAACAGCGGTGAAATGACGCAGTAATGGCGCTGCATATTTAATTTGATAGCCATTAACCTTATTTTTATTTTCAAGCATTTCTTTGAGTACATCTGCAACATAATCAAGATGGCTTTGTGTATATACTCTTCGAGGAATAGCAAAGCGAGTCATTTCCAAAGAAGGATAAACCATCTCGTTAGTTACGGGATCTAAATGAGCAAACATGAGTGAGCCAATTTCAACTGTACGCACACCACCTTGTATATAGAGTTCATTAGCAACGGCTACGCCAGGAAATGCTGAAGCTGGAATATGTGGGTAAAAACGGGCTGCATCAATATAAACGGCATGTCCTCCTGGTGGTTGAATAATAGGAATACCATAGGATTGCAATTTTTCTGCGAAATAAGCAGTTTGATGAATGCGGTAATTAAGATATGTCTCATCAATGCCTTCTTCCAATCCACGTGCCATAGCTTCTAGATCACGTCCTGCAAGACCCCCGTAGGAAGGGAAACCTTCTTTGAGGATAAGATGAGTACATACACGCTGATATAAATTCTCATCCTTCATGGCTAAAAAACCGCCAATGTTTACTATAGCATCCTTTTTTGCGCTCATGGTTGCGCCATCGGCAAGAGAAAAGATTTCTTGAGCAATCTTTAATATTGACCATTCTTTATATTGAGGTTCGCGCTGTTTGATAAAAAACGCATTTTCTGCATATCGGCAAGCATCAATAAAAAAGGGGATATTATATTTATGATAGACTTCAGATACAGCTTTGATATTTTCTAAGGAAACAGGCTGACCACCACCAGAATTATTGGTTATCGTAAGCATACCTAGAGGGATATTTTCTCTGCCGACTTTATTGATAAAGGCTTCTAATTTTTGAACATCCATATTACCTTTGAAAGGGTGGATTAAGTCAGGTTGTTTGGCTTCATCAATAACTAAATTAACAGGAACTCCGCCGCGCGCTAAGATGTTTCCTTCTGTGGTATCGAAATGCATATTTGAAGGCACATATTGCCCTTTTTTAACTAGCAATTCCATAAGAATGTTTTCTGCAGCTCGTCCTTGATGAGTGGGGACAAAAAAGGGAAAACCAAAAATATTTTGGATGGTTTCTTTGAGACGGAAAAATGACCGCGCCCAAGCATACGATTCATCTCCAACCATCATGGCTGCCCATTGCTCTTGACTCATTGCTCCGGTGCCGGAGTCGGTCATTAAATCAATATATACATCTTCAGCTCGTAAGTTGAATGTATTATAACCAGCAGTTGCTAATGCTTTTTTTCTTGATTCTCCGTCTAATAAGCGAATTGGCTCAACGACTTTGATCCGGAAAGGTTCTGGGATATAGCGAGGCATCTTTACTCCTTCACAAAAAATGTTTTCAGTAACATGTTAACATAGGAAATTGGATTTGAGAAGGACAAAAATTTTTGTAAAAAATGGAATATTATTAATATTTAACTTCCGCTCTTGACAAAAACTTGCGATTCGTTTAGAATTTGGTGTAGGAAAATAACGTATAATTTTATTGAATATGCAACCAAACGAATATTCAGCCGCATTCTATTTCTTCTTTTTTGCTTTTTATTATTCATTAAGCAAGCGGCTTCGCGTTGGTTGCGTTTAGTTGTTTTCCAAACTAGGTCAAATATATTGTAACCAACGTGGAGCAGAAAGCTCCACGTTTTTTTTAAAAACTAGGAGGATAATATGATTGATGTAGCCTATCAAGGGGAAGCAGGAGCTTATTCAGAGCAAGCAGTGATTGATTATTTTGGTGATGGATATAACGCTGTACCATTTACTACTTTTGAAAGAGTATTTGAAGCTGTGGATGGAGGAAATTGCCAATATGGAATGCTTCCTATTGAAAATTCTCTAGCGGGCAGCATTCATCGCAATTATGATCTGCTCCTTCATTATCAGCTCCCTATTGTTGGGGAGTATCATTTGAGGGTGAAGCATTGCTTAATAGCTTTGCCTGGAGTGAAAAAGGAGGAAATCCGAAAGATTATTAGTCATCCTCAGGCATTGGCTCAATGTGATCAATATCTAAAACAATTTACAGGTGTTGAAATTGAGGCAACTTATGATACCGCTGGCAGTGTGAAAATGATATTAGAAAACCATTGGGATAATGTAGCGGCGATAGCATCTGAAAGAGCAGCTGCAGTTCATCAAATGGCAATATTGGAGCGGGGAATTGAAGATAATACAGAAAATTACACACGATTTATTGTTATTTCAAAGCAGCCCTTAATTGAAGGCGATGAGATAAAAACATCTATCGTGTTTTCGTTGCCCAATCAACCGGGTTCATTGTTTAAAGCATTAAGTGTTTTTGCACTTAGAGATATTGATCTTCTGAAAATTGAATCTCGCCCACTGGTAGGAAAACCTTGGGAGTACTTGTTTTATATAGATTTAGCTGGCTCGATTAAGGAAAAATCTGTGCAGAAAGCATTGGATAACCTGGCGGAGTATGCTGTTTCTGTACGGATACTTGGTTCTTATAAAAGACACCGAATAACGAAATCACAAAAGGAGACCGGCGAATGATTGTTTCTATCAGGGGAGCAATTACAGTAACTAAGAATGATGCTAATGAAATATTAGAATCAACTTCCTTGTTACTGAAGAAAATACTTGATGCGAATGAATTGCTGCAGGAAGAGGTTATAGCCATATTTTTCACTGCGACCAAAGACCTAGATGCGGTTTATCCTGCAAAGGCAGCTAGAATGATGGGTTTTAATGAGATTGGTTTAATGTGCATGCAAGAAATGGAAGTTCAAAACAGTCTGAAAAGATGTATAAGGGTTATGGTTTTATGCGAGCGGAATAGTGAAAAAAAAGTAAAACATATTTATTTAGGCGAAGCGAAGGTTTTAAGGCCAGATATAAGTTTAGAAGCATTTGAAAATGTTGGAGGTGGAAAATGATTTTTATAATGAAGCATGGCGCTACAGAAGAGCAAATATCTAATGTGGTTAAACGAATTGAACAGTGGGGGTGTCAAGCTCATTTATCGAAGGGCGCAGAAACGACAATTATTGGCGTGCTGGGAGATGTCAGGAGAATTGACCAAAGTGTAGCAGAGCGAATGGAAGGCGTTGATAAAGTTGTTAGAGTCCTAAAGCCTTTCAAACAAGCTAGCCGTGAATTTCATCCACTAGATACAATTGTTAATGTCAGTCCAAATGTAGTTATAGGAGGAAAACGATTCATTGTCATTGCCGGGCCTTGTGCTGTAGAAAGCCGAGATCAATTATTAGAGACCGCTCACGCTGTAAAAGAGGCCGGGGCTCACATGTTGAGGGGAGGGGCATATAAACCGCGTACATCACCATATAGTTTTCAGGGACTTGGAGAAGAAGGATTAAAAATATTAGCAGAAGCTAGGGAAAAATATAACCTTCCCGTAGTTACAGAGGTAACTGAACCTCAATTAGTACCATTGGTGGCTTCTTATGCAGATATGCTGCAAATTGGCACGCGCAATATGCAGAATTATGCATTATTACATGCTGTAGGTGAAACTCAGAAGCCCGTATTATTGAAGCGAGGACTAATGGCAACCATTGATGAATGGCTCATGGCAGCTGATTATATCCTTTCTCATGGAAACCCCAATGTTGTTTTGTGTGAAAGAGGAATACGCACTTTCAATACTTATACAAGAAACACCTTGGATATTAGTGCAGTGCCTTTGTTAAGGCAATTATCTCATTTACCAATCATTATCGATCCTAGCCATGCAGTGGGAAGGTGGGACCTTATTGTGCCAGTATCGAGAGCGAGTGTCTCTGTTGGGGCAGATGGATTAATTGTAGAAGTACACCCAAACCCAGAAGAGGCATTATCTGACGGGATGCAATCGCTTAAATTTGATAATTTTAAGCAAATGATGGCAGAAATTACACCTTTAGTAAATTTGATGAAAAGAGAATTATAAGTAATGTGAGAAAAGGAGCATAAGCGATGGTAATTATAATGAAGCCAGGGGCAAGTGAAGAACAAATCCTTAAAGTAACAGAAGTAATTGAAAGCAAAGGGGTGAAGGTACGCCGTATTATAGGGGAGTTTCAGTCAATTTTGGGGTTGGTAGGAGATGTTGCCCCATTGTTTGCGGAAAAAGAACAATTTTTACGGATGGAAGGAGTATCCGAAGTCGTAAGAATATCAAAACCCTATAAATTAGCTAGCAGAGAGTTTAATCCAGTGGATACTGTTGTTGCTGTAAATGGGTTGAAGATTGGTGGAAATAATATTGTTGTGATGGCCGGACCATGCTCTGTGGAAAATCGGGAACAGATCATTTCAACGGCAAAGGCAGTAAAAGAAGCAGGAGCAACAGTTCTTAGGGGTGGGGTGTTTAAACCAAGAACTTCACCATATAGTTTTCAAGGAATTGGCGAGAAAGGCCTGGCTTTGTTGGCAGAAGCAAAGGAAATCACAGGGCTGCCCATTGTAACCGAGGTTATGGATTATCAAATGATTCCTCTGGTCATGAAATATGCTGATATTTTGCAGATAGGAGCGCGAAATATGCAAAATTTTACTTTGCTTCATGCAGTAGGCGAATCAGGGCATCCGGTATTATTGAAACGAGGGATGATGTCCACCATTGAGGAGTTGTTGATGTCTGCTGAGTATATCTTATCTCATGGAAACGAGAATGTCATTTTGTGCGAGCGAGGGATTCGCACATTTGAACCATATACAAGAAATACTCTTGACATAAGTGCAGTACCAGTAATCAAGCAACTCAGTCACTTGCCAATCATTGTGGATCCTTCACATGCTACAGGCAAATGGGATTTGGTTATACCAACATCAAAAGCGGCTGTTGCAGCGGGAGCTGATGGACTGATTGTTGAAGTACATCCTAATCCTTCACAAGCCATGTCTGATGGTGCTCAATCCTTGACTTTTGAAAATTTCAAGGAATTAATGAAACAAACGGAGAAAATTGCTGAGGCTGTAGGCAGACAAATATGAATGATACCGAACCTTTTTTTGATTTTTCTAATAAAACCATGGCAATCATTGGCATGGGCTTAATGGGAGGATCATTTGCTGCTGCATTAAAAGATCACTTTGGTGCAATCATTGGGGTTGATCCTAATAAAGATAGTATTAAAACCGCTATAGCTAAAGGATGGATTCATGAAGGATATGAAGGCTTAAACGCGGCATTAAAGAAGGCACAATGGATAGTTTTAGCTGCTCCTGTTCGAACGATTATAAATTTGCTGGGAGAGATTATTCCTTTTCTGCAGCCTGCCGCGACAATATTTGATATTGGCAGTGTGAAAACACCAATCATTCAAAAAATGGAGTTGCTGCCTCGTGAAGTTAATGTATTGGGAGGACACCCAATGTGCGGCAAGGAAAGTTCTGGTATTGCAAATGCGGATAAAGACTTATTCCAAGGAGCTACTTTTGTACTTACTCCTTTAAGCCGAACAGAGCCGGAAGTCTTATCGCAGGGTATCAATATTGTTAAACGAATTGGTGCTAAACCTCTGTTGATGTCTCCACAGGATCATGATCAGCTAGTGGCTTATAGCAGTCATCTTCCTTATGTTATTGCCTGCAGTTTAGCAAATTGTGTTATGAACGAGGCTGAGGAAAATTCTGATTTATTAAGGCTTATTGCTAGCGGATTTAGGGATACAACGCGATTAGCAAGTAGCAATTTGACGATGTCTTTAGATATTCTTATGTCCAATCGTGAATCTGTGTTAACAGCTATTCAAGCTTTTCGCAAAGAGTTGGAGTATTTAGAACACTGCCTTGTCAGTTGTGATGAAAAGAGGTTATTTTCCTTTTTATCTAACGCCATTGAGGCTAGAACAAGTCTTCTAACAAATATCCAAAAATAATAATAAGAGGTTAACATGACAAAGTTGACTGTACATCCAACAAAATCATTAAGAGGAAATATACGTGTTCCGGGAGATAAATCAATTTCTCATCGAGCATTGTTGTGTGGGGCGTTAGCTAATGGAATTTCGTATATCAAAGGTTTCTTGAATGGAAATGATTGTATAGCAACGCTAAATTGTTTAAAAGCTATGGGCGTTTACATAGAACAGCAAAATGATATGCTCATCGTTGAAGGACATGGTTTGAATGGTCTTAATCCTCCTAAGGAACAATTGAATTGTATTCGATCTGGGACAACAATGAGGCTGTTGTGTGGTTTATTAGCTGGACAACCTTTTAATAGCGTACTAACCGGCGATGAGCAGTTGTTAAAACGACCGATGAAAAGAGTAAGCGAACCTCTTGGTTTAATGGGTGCAGATATTAAAACCACCAATGGATTTGCCCCAATAGAAATAACTGGGAAACCTTTAAAAGGCATCGCTTATAAAATGCCAGTAGCAAGTGCACAAGTAAAGAGTGCATTGTTATTAGCCGGCTTATATGCTGAAGGAGAAACGATTATCCATCAGCCAAGCTTAACTCGTGACCACACTGAACGCATGCTAGTTCAAATGGGGGCTGATATTATAACAGATGGATTAACCGTATCAATAAAGCCTGACCCTTCATTACAGCCGTTATCAACTGACGCAAACCATCCTTACTCAATTCCTGGTGATTTCTCATCAGCTGCTTTTCCATTGGTTGCAGGAATAATCACCGAAGATTCAGATATTGTCATTGAGGATGTGGGGATAAATCCAACAAGAACAGGTTTGTTGGATGTACTGTACGAAATGGGAGCACAAATAGAAGTAATTCCTAAAGGAGATTCCCAAGAAGGAGAACCAATTGCAGATTTGAAAGTAAAATCTTCGACGTTGAAAGGGGTTACTGTTCAAGGGGAAATAATTGCTCGAATGATAGATGAATTTCCAATTTTTGCTGTTGCTGCTGCTCGAGCTCAAGGGGTTAGTATTGTACGAGATGCAAAGGAATTGAGAGTAAAAGAGACGGATCGAATTGCTACCATAGTTGAAGAGCTGACTAGCCTGGGTGTTGATATTGAAGCTCTTGATGATGGATTTATTATTAAAGGCGGGAAACCTTTTAGAGGAGCTGCAGTAAAGAGTCACGGAGACCATCGAGTGGCTATGTCATTAGTGGTAGCTGGTTTATCGGCAACTCAGAAAATTGATATTGATGATGTGCATTGCATTTCGGATTCTTTTCCGGGGTTCTTAATGATGATGAATAAACTGGGAGCCCGATATGATTGATGGAAGAACTAGTTTTGTTGGTATCATCGGCAGACCTCTTACCCATACTTTTTCTCCTTTTATCCATAATTACTCTTTTAAATTATTAAAACTGAATTGGGTGTATTTGCCTTTTCCTGTTCCATCCATAAGAGAATTGAAAGTTGCCTTAGACGGGTTAA
>DAOUFY010000064.1:0-41986 GCA_034429745.1 Anaerolineales bacterium | reverse complement strand
TTTCAAGTAAAAGTACATGTAGAGCGTGCCGAGCAGCACCCGCGCGTGTTTACGTCGGGGATCATTGAATATCATATCAGCGGAAATTCTATAGACGAAGAAAGTGTCATCAAAGCCATTCGCCTCTCAAGCGATCGTTATTGGCCCGCTCAAGCAATGCTTGTAAAAGTTTTCCCCATTACCTTGAAGTATTATATTTATGTAGGACAAGGTGAGGAACGTCAATTAACCAAACAAGGTGAGGTATAAACAATGCCAAAACGACTGATTCGTGCCCCGCGCGGTACTCAATTAACTTGTAAAAATTGGCTTATTGAAGCACCTTACCGTATGCTACAAAATAATCTTGATCCCGAAGTAGCCGGTGACCCAGATAATTTGATTGTTTATGGAGGGCGCGGCAAAGCAGCCCGCAATTGGGAATGTTTTGATGCCATTCTTAAAACCTTGCAAAATCTTAATGAAGACGAAACTCTCCTCATTCAATCCGGCAAGCCTGTAGCTGTATTTCGCACTCATACCGATGCACCTCGCGTTCTTCTTGCCAACTCCAATATCGTTCCAGCTTGGGCAACTCAAGCTAATTTTGATGCTTGGGAAAAACAAGGGCTGATTATGTATGGTCAAATGACAGCCGGCAGCTGGATATATATCGGTACTCAAGGCATATTGCAAGGTACATATGAGACATTTGGCGCTTTAGCTCGGCGCCATGGATGGAACAGCCTTAAAGGTAAATTTGTGGTTACCAGTGGGTTAGGTGAAATGGGCGGAGCACAACCTCTTGCCGTAACGATGAACGAAGGGGTTGGTTTATTTGTGGAAGTTGATCCAGCTCGTGCTCAGCGGCGGCTGTCTTTGCGTCAAATTGATGTAATTACAAATGACTTAGAAGAAGCCATGACTTGGGTCGAAGAATCCTTAAAAGCTCAGCAACCAAAGTCCATTGGACTAATTGGCAACGCTGCCCAAGTACTGCCAGACTTATTACGTCGTGGCGTTATACCAGACGTTGTAACCGACCAGACCTCTGCGCATGATCCACTGCATGGCTATATTCCAGTCGGTTTGAGCGTCGAAGCTGCTAGTGAGCTGCGCCAAAGAGACCCTTTGGAATATCAAAAACGAGCCATCGATTCAATCACTCAACATGTTCAAACTTTACTGGAATGGAAAGCAAAAGGCAGCATCGTATTTGATTATGGCAATAACATCCGCCAAAGAGCTTTCGACAACGGTCTAAAAGAAGCCTTTTCTTATCCAGGCTTCGTGCCTGCTTATATTCGGCCCTTGTTTTTTGAAGGCAAAGGTCCTTTTCGGTGGGTAGCTCTTTCTGGCGATCCTAATGACATATACACAACAGATGAAGCCATTATGCAGCTTTTTCCTGATAATGATCACTTGCATCGCTGGATCAAACAAGCGCAACAAAAGGTTCAGTTTCAAGGGTTGCCCGCCAGAATTTGTTGGTTGGGCTATGGAGAACGAGCCCAAGCGGGACTTCTCTTTAATGAATTAGTCGCTCAAGGGAAGGTTAAAGCCCCCATTGTCATTGGGCGTGATCATCTGGATAGCGGTTCAGTTGCCAGCCCAAATCGAGAAACTGAAGGCATGTTAGATGGATCAGATGCCATTGCCGATTGGCCACTGCTTAATGCCCTAATCAATGCAGTTGGCGGCGCTACTTGGGTAAGCATTCATCACGGCGGCGGGGTAGGTATTGGCTATAGCATTCATGCAGGACAAGTCATTGTTGCTGACGGTACACCGCAAGCTGCTCGCCGCTTAGAACGAGTGCTTACTACCGATCCGGGTATGGGAGTCGTACGCCATGCCGATGCCGGCTACCCCGAAGCCATTGAATTTGCTAAAAAGAATCATATTCATATTCCTTTGCTGCTAGGTGATTCTTAACGTCATATTCATATACCATCTTTTTACGGTATAATTTCTCTACAATAACAGCCACGCCCATAAGGAGGAAAATATGCCCATAAGGTTTTCTCCAAAGCTTACAGTGAAACTTTTGTTGAACATCGGGGTTCTCTTTTCAATCTTCTCTTTAATTTCCTGTTCTTCAGCAAATATATCTACATCAGCTCCTCAACCCGCCCCAAGTGCAACCGTTCAACTCAATCAAGCAGAAACAAGCATAGCCGCAAGCCCTTCTGAAGCTGCTTCCCAAGAAGATGCCACAAGTGTTCTTTCAACTGAGAGTCCTTCTAGTCAATCTCAACCTAACACAAGCCTTAAGATAGCTATACAGCCCATTGTTCAAATTGATCCGGCTTTTATTTCTTCTGATTCAGAAGTGCTTTTAGCCAATCTTGTTTATGATTATCTCATTGATACAGATGCCGATGGTAAATTAATACCTCGTTTAGCCGAATCATGGACTTCCAATCAAAATGGAACAGTATATACACTCACGCTTACGAAGAACGCATACTTTCACGATGGCTCTCCACTTAGCGTGGATGATGTGGTTTGGACTTTTGAACGCTTGCGCGACCCTGCCTTAGAATTGCCCACCAGCAGTCTCTACAGCAATATCGAACAGATCACTGCTGATGCCCAAAATTCAACGATAACCTTTACTCTGAAACAACCTAACCCTTTCTTCCTCTTCGACCTTAGCGCCAATCAAGCCTTGGTTCTTAAGAAAGGCACCACAAATGCTGACAAGGAATTTAATGGTACAGGCCCATATCGAGTGAAAACATATCTGCCTGAAGACCGGGTTATTCTAGAAGCCAACCCTCAATATTTCATCTCAGGTTTGCCCAAAATACCCAACATTGAACTCATCTTCTTCTCTGATGAAACTGCTATGGCAAATGCATTGCGCAGCCAACAAATTGACATGATCCTTCGCTTAGGAACTGAATCATATTCCAGCTTAGAAAATCAACCAGGAATAAAAACTATAGTAATACCCGCAAATGGGTTCGACCTAGTGCGTTTGCGTTATGATCGTACCCCAGGAAACAATCCTAAAGTGATTCAAGCTCTCAAGTTAGCCACCGATAGAGAAACGATATTTCAACTTGTTCAGCAGAAGCACGGTGCAGTAGGACGGGATTGTCCTATAGGACCTATGTACAAAGAATATTATACCGAAGATCCCCCCCTCCCACCGCGTGATGTGGAAAAAGCACGCGCGCTGTTAAAAGAAGCCGGCTACCCTAATGGCTTGACTTTAGATATGCATGTGCCGGATAGCGGTAATCGCCCCAACTTAGCAGTCGTACTAAAGGATCAGTGGGCAGAAGCTGGCATCAATATCAATGTGATTATAGAACCAGAAAGCATTTACTATGGTGAAAACAAATGGCTCGAAGCTGATCTAGGGATTACGGGGTGGAGCTCGCGTCCCTATCCCCAATTTTACTTAGACGTTATGCTGAAATGCAATGGCAGCTGGAATGAAGCTCATTTTTGCGACAAGGAATTTGACGAATTAGCCACCATAGGTGGCACTACAATGGATGAAGCCGAACGGGTGAATGCTTACCATGAAATTCAACGTCTTTGTATTGAACGCGTCCCTATAATCATTCCTTACTTTATGGCGAATTTCGCTGCAATACGAGACAATATCGAAGGATTTGAACTAAAAGGGTTTTCCGGCCGTTCAGACTTAAGAGTGGTAAAATTTAAGCCATAACTGGCTTATGAGCGACTTATTGCGTTTTCTTATCACCAAGCCATCTTATGCTGTTGGTGTTAGTTTATTATTTTTCTTTATCCTACTAACACTATTTGGTCCCTTGATAGCTCCTTACAAGTTCAACGAGCAAAGAGCCACTGATGCACGACAGCCTCCTTCCCCTCAGCACTGGTTTGGTACAGACCATTTAGGCAGGGATGTCTTCAGCCGCGTTGTTTTAGGTGCTGGTGAAGTGATCGGTTTAGCAGGCAGTGCCACATTGCTAGCTGTTGTTGGTGGAATTTTTTTTGGCTTAATCAGCGGATATCGCGGCGGCTGGCTCGACGAAATACTCATGAGGATTTTTGACAGCATACTAGCTTTGCCGGCTATGCTTTTAGCTCTCTTATTCCTTGGAATATGGGGTACTTCTCAATTCAGTGTATTACTTGTCATCGCAGTGGCTTTTACTCCCATTGTCGCTCGTGTTGTACGCAGTGTTGTCCTCTCTGTGAAAAGTAAAGGGTTTATCGAAATCGCCCAGACTCAAGGAGAAAGTCATTGGTGGATATTAGGAAAGGAGATTTTTCCTTTTATTCTACCCGCACTTTCTGTGGAAACCGCTGTTCGCTTTTCCTATGCCATTTTTCTCACCGCCTCATTAGGTTTTTTAGGGGTAGGCATTCAACCGCCCAATCCTAATTGGGGTTTAATGATAAGGGAAGCGCGCGATTATGGACAGCAGCTTCCTTGGACTTTATACTTTCCCGCTGCCGCAATTATTCTTCTGATTATTGCAGTTAATTTAAGCGCCGATGGGATAAAAGAGTATTCTTTAGATAGAGAGAGATAATCTCTGATTAAGCATCTTGAAATGAATATAAGTAATATAAAAATATAAGTAATATAAAAATGAAAAAAGGCTTCTATATACCAGCGTTATGTATTCTTGTTGCCCTTGTTGTGCTGCAATTGACTAATCTGTTACCACAAATTGTCCGAGATCTGCATCAGATACAGAAAAATTACTGGCAGCCGCTCATTTGGCGCAGTGTGAATTATGCCGCTAATCAAAGCCTTGCTGAGTATATTCATTTTGTAAATTCAGAAGTGCCTGCTGACAGCACGGTTCTTATTCCCCCTCAGGGGCTTGCTCCACGATTCCTTTCGCATTCACTAATGATGAGTTTTGCTTTATTCCCCCGAACCATCGTAAATTGCAGTGATTCATCAAGCGAATGTGCCGCAAGCTTTGCTGCTCGTGATGCCTATATTTTACTTATAGATGATTATCCCCCGGCTTCTGTCTTAAAAGACCCCACCAGAATTCGTTGGTTTGATAAAAAAAGAGGGCTTTATCTTCCTCAAAACAGTACTTCACCTCAAACACAACACGCAGCTCCTGAAACATCCCTTAACCTTAATGAAATCGTAAAACAGATCTTGCTTTTCCTTATATGGCTGTTACCGTTGGTAGCCTTCGGCGGAGCATCAATAAAATTTATTTTTCCTAAAATAGACTCTTTGTTCGTAGTTGGCAGTGGCTATGGTCTAGGTTTACTGGTGCTGACTTTTGAGCTTGCCTGCCTAAGCTTGCTGAATATTCCTCTGACTAATTGGGTTGTCATTGGGTGCTCGATATTGCCTTTATTTATCTTATTCATCGCCAACTTGATCATTAAAACAAAAAATCCGAAGAATAAATTCAGCCTCTTTTCGATCCCATCTTTCAGTCAGGTACTTCACAAAAGTGCTCTCTCATGGGCGGGGTTATTTGGGCTGTTCTCGCTTGCAGCAGCAATCATTGGCATAGGACATTCCTACGCTAAAACTGATGAAATGATTTTGTGGGGACTGCTGGGATATAAAATAGCTTTGCATAATTCTCTTGCCATAGAACCTGTAAATTATTTGCAAAAAGTGCTCTATCCCTTTCATATACCTTTACTCATTGCTGCCTGTAAAATACTATTTAACGATACCCTGCCCCATGCAAAAATCTTTTTTAGTGGTTATTACTTCAGCTTATTAATTGTTATTTTTAGCTTACAACGCGGACACACCATTCGGCAAAACTTATTTGCGGGTTTGACAACACTTGGCTTAGCAACTGTTCCAGTAATCTTTAATCATGCCACCCTAAGTTATGCAAATCTGCCTTTCGCTTATTATTTTTTCCTTGCCAGCTACATTTTAGCAAAGTCATTAGCTGAAATAGGAAGATCACCTCTAATAGAATTAAAAAATTTAGCTATTTCACCATGGATAATTAGTGGTTTGTTTTTCGCGGCTGCGGCTTGGACAAGGCCGGAAGGTTCATTTTTTTCTTGGTCAGCGATTCTCTTCATTGGAATAATCGGAATCTTACTTATTAAGCAATGGAAACTTTTTTATGCTTTGCTAATTTCATCGTTGCCTTTGTTCATATACCAAATGTTTTTTGGATTTTTTCAACGGTGGTATAAAGCAACTATTGAACTCGACGTTATATCGGATGAAATGTCTGTACAAACAATTGCTCAATCTCTTCCTCTTGTCATCAGGAACGGATGGAACACCACGAATTTTCTCGAAATAATAAAATTTTTTGTGAACCAGTGTCTTTCAATTACTTCCTGGGGATATTTCGGATTGGTATTGGTTGTTTCGATTTTTTCGCTCCTATTCATTATCAAGTTTTCCTCATCATCCAGAAAGCTAACTTTCTTCCTAATCCTCATCAGCGGTTGGTTATTCTTATTAGAAATGTTCTTTTCTTACTATTCCATAAGTCTTTTACCCATTGGAGAAAAAGACCTAAGCTTCTGGCTTAATGTTGGAATGGATAGAATGCTGATGCCGGCATTAATTCTCATTTGGAGCGGTGTCGGTGGTTTGTGGTCATCTCAGCTGTTACCAACAGAAATAGTTGAAAGCAATGGTCATACTTGAAGTTCATAACCTCTCGGTCTCTTACAAATTAAGACACAAGGTAGTTGAAGCCTTGCACAATGTCTCTTTCACTATAGCTGAAAAAGAAAATTATGGTCTTATTGGAGAAAGCGGAGCAGGCAAATCAACTATCGCCCTTAGTCTGCTGCGCAGCCTACCGCAGAATGCATTGGAAAAAGGAAAAATCTTTTTTCAAGACCAAGATATAACAACAATGACCTCGAAGCAATTGCGCGTTTTATGGGGCAAAGAAATTGCCTTTGTACCTCAGGACGCATTAGCTGCTTTGAATCCATCTTTAAAAATTCGCGACCAAATCGAAGAAGTGCTAAAAGTTCAGCCAAATTTAACGCACAACGAAGTTAGAGAGATTAGTTTGGCTTGGTTAGCTAAAGTTCACTTAGCCCATCCGGCAGAAGTTGCCTCCAAATATCCACACCAATTAAGTGGTGGGATGCTGCAGCGAGTTATGCTAGCTATAGCGTTGTGCAAAAAGCCGCGCTTTGTGATCCTTGATGAGCCAACATCCCAACTAGACGTAACCACGCAGGGTATGTTCCTATCCTTGTTGAAAAAATTAATCGAAGAAGAAAACCTTACTGTTCTTTACATATCCCATAATCTCAAACTAATAAGAAAAATTTGCACCCGAATTGGTGTTTTGTTCTCTGGCGAGTTAATAGAAGAAGGCGAAGCCGAAGATCTGTTTAATAAACCTTTGCATCCATATACTCAAACTCTGCTGTCAAGCATAGCAACTTGGGATTCACACATCTCTGCTGTACAGATCAATCCCCCAAAAGCAACATCCGTGCCTTCTTCACAAGGTTGCCGTTATCTCCCGCACTGTTCTTGGGCTGAAAATAGATGTAAAAATTATCCTCCAATGGAGGAAACCCACTTTAATCACAAAGTTCGCTGTTTCCGTTGGCAAGATGTTCAACAATTCCTTAATACTCATGTCGAACCCACACACTATCATGTACAAGCACTCGGTAACAACCTTTCAATAACATCAACAGCAGCTCAAAAAGTCCATCCATTCATCAAGATAGAAAATTTATCCGTATCTTATCCTGCTTCCATCTGGAAATTACTTCCTTTCTATTCTCGCCATACTCATCGTGTCGCCTTGCATAATGCTGATCTGATTGCGTACCGCGATCGAACCTTAGGTGTTCTTGGAGAAAGCGGAAGCGGAAAAACCACCCTTGCTAAAGCTGTTATGGGCCTTATTCACGAGAACCAAAGCAAGAATTCACCTAGAGCACTTCAATTATGGTTGGATGATAATTATTGTGAATTGCCTCAACATATCAGCAAAAGGCTACCACACATTCTGCGCAGCTTGCAAATGATACTCCAGAATCTAGACGAATCGTTAAACCCATATCTAAAAGTAGGTGAAATCCTCGAACGTCCATTGATCCGATTGCTCAAAGTTAAGCCCCAAGAAGCTCAGGAGAAAGCTAAGTCATTGCTTCAAGCAGTTCATCTGAGTAAGGACTATTTTGATCGTTATCCTTCTCAATTAAGCGGCGGAGAAAAACAACGAGTAGCTATAGCCCGGGCTATAGCATCGCAACCAACATTATTGATCTGTGATGAAGCAGTATCCGCATTGGATAGCACAGTACAATCCTTTATCCTTCGCCTGCTTCATGATCTGCGCCAACAGCATCACTTATGTTTGTGGATCATTTCTCATGACTTAGGCGTAATTATGCTGATGGCTGATGATCTGATTGTCATGCTTGAGGGAAAAATCATCGAACGCAGCACGCGGGAATGTTTCCTCAAATCGCCTCATCATCCATATACCTATCAACTCATTCAGGCTGCCAAAGATGTATTATTGGTTGACAATTCAGATGAGCATACGACTTTCAAACGCCGCGAAGACACAGGTTGTTTTTATGCGGCGCATTGCCCACAATGCAAATCGTTAGAATCTTCTACAGAGGCTCCGCTGAAATGCTATATCGAACAACCTCTTTGGAACATTTACTCTGAAGGTAAAAAATCAATATACTGCCATTATCCACTGGAATAAGAAAATGCTGGTCTTACTTCTTCGTCGTTTTGGGTTATTTTTCATCACATTATTTCTTAGCACGTTGATGATTTTTATCATTACACAATACTTGCCCGGCGATCCTGCACGCATTCTTCTCGGCAGAGAAGCCGGTGAGGCTGCCCTCGAACAATTGCGGCAAGAACTTGGCTTAAACCAGCCATTACCCTTGCAATACATCCATTGGGCTATGAATTTTCTACAAGGCAATTGGGGTACTTCCTATAGTACGAAAACACCTATTTTGCCTCTTGTACTTCTTCGCTTGCGTAATTCCTTTTTCCTTACGTCTATTGCATTACTCATTGCTCTTCCTTTAGGTGTAGGATTAGGAATCCTGTCAGGCTTATGGGCAAATAAACCGTTGGATTTCTTGATTTCCGGTATTTCTCTTTCCTTTTTAGGTCTTCCCGAATTTATCAGTGGTATGCTTTTGATCGAGATATTTAGTTTTAGGCTTAAGCTTCTACCTGCAAATTCCTCCCTACCCCCTCAAGCAGATCTCTTCCAGGTACTGCCTCAACTCATTTTACCGGCGCTCACAGAGACAATGCTACTGTTGGCATACTTCGTGCGATTAACACGCGCCGGTATAATCTCTGAGCTCAACTTGCCTTATATTCGGACAGCCAAACTCAAGGGGCTTCCTTATGGTACAATTGTTTTCAAACATATTCTGCGCAATGCCCTTCTTCCTTTGCTTACTGTAGCAGCAATGAGTTTCGGTTGGCTAATTGGAGGTCTAGTGGTAACAGAAAATGTTTTTAATTACCCGGGACTAGGTCGTCTATTGGTTTCTGCTATTGAAAGGCGCGACTATCCCCTCATGCAAGCGGTTAGCATCATTACATTAACCAGTTTTATGGTAGCGAACTTTTTGGCTGATATTTGCTATATTTTATTGAATCCACGTATTCGTTTTCAGGAGCACTAAAAACCTAGCACAATGATGAAAAATAAGTTTGGTCAATTTTTGCTTGTTATTGGTTTTACCTTATTGGTTATTTACTTTTCAACCCACCTAATAGCTCAACCTCAGTTCGGTTTATTGCTCTGCAGTTTAGTATTGATTGTGATCGGAATGCAAATGAAAATTAAAGGGGCTCCCCCTCACCCCCCTAGCCAACGATTTTCCACAGCAAAACGCCTTCTGCGTAAAAACCAACCGCCAAGCGATAGAACAGAATAACAGATGACACTACCTCTTCTTCTATTAATCGGCTTTATTGCCGGCATTGCTTCAGGAATGTTTGGTATTGGTGGAGGTCTGATCATTGTACCAGCACTCATGCTGCTTGCCAACTTCACCCAAGTGGAAGCAAATGGCACTTCATTAGCTGTCTTATTACTGCCTGTAGGTATTCTGGCTGTGCTAGCCTACGTTCGCGCTAAAATGATTCACATTCCTACCGCTTTATGGATTGCGCTTGGGCTTATGATTGGTTCACTAGCTGGAGCTCACCTTGCTCTTTCTCTTCCGGCTTCCCTTCTTAAACAGATCTACGGCATTTTTCTCTTAGTGATGGGTTGGAGATTTGCAGAAATTGGCAGCTTCTTCAAACCAACACAAGCTGCCAAAGATGATAATTCAAACAGGAATAATGCCAGCCATCCTCCTTTGCCTATCCTACTAGCCATTGGCTTAGGCATTCTTGCCGGGGTAGCTTCTGGCATGTTTGGTATCGGAGGCGGTGCCGTAATTGTTCCTGTTCTTGCAGGCTTTTTGAAATATGATCAGAAATCCGCTATTGGCACTTCTTTAGGAGCTCTTCTTTTGCCGGTCGGGCTGCCGGGTGTTCTTCTCTACGCCAAAGCAGGACATCTATCCTTAAGCACAGCAGCCCCTGTAGCTTTAGGTGTGTTATTGGGCGCAATTTTTGGTGCCCGAATTACCATCAGCTTACCCACTTCAACCGTCAAACGGCTGTACGGGTTTTTCCTCATCTTGCTTGCTTTGAAGTTTATCTTTTTCTAAATCCCGCACATGCTTTATTTCTTTTTGAGTTTGTGAGAAACGAAACACTAAACTGAGAACGTATAACAATATCCCAATAAAAACAACCCCATAACCTAAGATGAAATAATCTGAGGTATCAGGTACTTGCAGAACTCTATTTGCAATGCTCATTACAGCATTAATCATAAAGCCTTGCCTTTAGAATTTCACATTCCTCACGTAAATAAGCTAACCGAATCCGCTGCAAATAAAGGCATAAAAACAATAAAGAAAATGCTATTATTCCTACAATAAGCGTATGTGCCATTGGAGGAACAATATTTAACCCACCTCCTTCATTAGGTGCGATGAGCACGGGATGAATAGTACGCATAAAACGTATAGAAAAAAAGGTCAATGGTACGCTTACAAACCCAAGCAAGGCATAAATAGCACTATAGCGAGCCCGCAGATCTAAGTCTTCAATGCTTTGACGCAAAATGAAATAAGCAAAATAAACCAGCACCAATATCGCTGCAGAAGTCAAGCGAGGATCCCATGTCCACCAGGTATTCCATACTGGCTTAGCCCATATAGATCCGCTGATTATTCCCAAAAGAAAAAATACTAGGCTGATCTCAATCGCTGCGACACTCATTTTATCGAAGCGTTCTTTGTAAGTTCTTATATACAAAATACTAGTTATCGCCGCCGCAAAAAAACCCAACATCCCTACCCAAAGTACAGCCACGTGAATATAAAATACTTTTTGCACTGCTCCCATCACTTTCTCTAAAGGAGCATAAACTAAAATCATTCCGAGAAATATCAGAACGGATACAATGCTTGCAATAGTAACACTATGCAATATGCGCGGCGAAAGACGAAAATCTTTAAAGAAAAGCTCATCAGCACTCATGTTTTCCTGTAATGGGCAGCAAAATAACCTTTCCTGAAGGACGATCATTTTCCACCAACTTGTGGGCTTCAGCTGCTTGAGTGAGGGGCATTTTTGCTGCAATAATTGGTTTCACTTTACCGTCTTTTAGCAGGTTAAATAAATGTTTTAAATCCTCTTTGAACCAATCCAACCGCTGCTTTCTCAGCCCATCAATCGAATAAAAAGCAGCTCTTTTTCCATTAGGTAACCAATTCCACAATTTCAAGCGTAAAATTTCTAATCCTACTAGAGCCATTTTCCCTTCTGCTTGATTGCGAAAACCATATCCAATTAAAATCCCGTTCCTCTTTAATAGCTCAAAAGAGTTGCGGGCAATACCCCCTCCAAAAGGATCAAACACAGCTTCAATTCCTTCTGGATATTGACTTTTTATCACTTCTTTAAAATCCTCAATATGATAATCTATAGGTATGACATTGGCTTTTTGCAATAACTCATGTTTAGACTTTGAAGCAGTACCAAACATTTTCAATCCAGCTAATGCCCCTAATTGTCCTAGGGCATTGCCCACCACTCCACTTGCACCGTGAATGAGAATAACATCTCCTTGTTTCACATCCGCTATTCTATGCAGCATCTGAAAAGCCGTAGTGTAAGAAAGCACCATGCATAATGCCTCACTCGGATCTATGTCATTTGGAAATTGCACAACTTGATCTGCTTTAAGACAAACCACCTCACTATTACCACCAATAACAGTTAACGCGGCAACTCGATCCCCCACACTCAAGTGAGTAACCCCCTCACCAATATCATCTACTTCACCTACCATCTCATAACCGGGCACAAAAGGCGGCTTTACAAAAATCGGATAGCGATTGCGCCTAATCAGTGTATCCGTGAAAGATACACTGCTAGCCAGCATTCTTATCCGTACTTCCCCCTCTTTAGGCGTAGGAAAATCGTCTCTTTCCACGACTTGTATTGCTTCCGGTCCCCCATATTTGCTCAAAACTACTTCAAGATAGCTCATCTTGATCCTTTCTTTGCTATCCAAATAGCAAAATGTTTATATAGACAATCACAATTTATCAAACGGGTGATCGCTTCTTTCTCACATTAGGTTATAATTCTACCACAAGTAATCCTTAAAAACTTATCACCAACAACTCGGAGGATTTATGTCTATCTCACGCATATCAATCGTCGAAAAAATATTAGACGCAAATGAAGCGGTAGCCGCTTCTAATCGTACTTTGCTGGATTCTCATGGTGTATTTGCGTTAAACATGATGGCATCACCCGGTGCTGGAAAAACCAGCGTTATTCTTCAAACTATTAAACAATTAGCAAATGAATTTCGCATTGGCGTAGTAGAAGGGGACACAGCTCCAGTAACTATTGATTCTGATAAAGTTATGGAAGCCGGCGCAGCAGCTGTTCAAATAAATACCGGCGGAGAGTGTCATTTAGATGCTGTGATGCTGAGCAGTGGTTTGCAGAAACTCCCCCTCGATCAGCTAGATTTAGTCATTATAGAAAATGTTGGCAACCTTATATGCCCGGCTGCATTCCCTTTAGGTGCTCATGCCAGCGTACTGATTGCCTCAACCCCAGAAGGCGATGACAAGCCATATAAATACCCAAATATGTACCGTGGTGTTGATGTGCTCATCATCAACAAGATTGACCTACTGCCCTACTTGAACTTCAATATGGAATATTTCAAGCGTGGAGTTGAAATGCTTAATCCTAACCTCGTTACTTTTCCACTCTCAAGTGTTACCGGTGAAGGTGTATCCCAATGGTGTGATTGGCTAAGAGCGAAAATTAACTCTACCAAGAAATGATCGTTTTATCCCTAACTCCGATTAGCATAGGACAGTTGAGCCAGATAATATTATTTTCTACTTTTGGCTTGTTCATGCTGCTTAAAGCTACATCTTCATCTACCAAATACATGGGATGGTTTTTTATTGTACTTTCAGCCACAGCAGGAATAGGCCTAGGTATTGGCATTACCACTCAAGAAACGCAGATTAGCCGCGACGTTGTCCTTTCCTTTCTCATCCTAAGTTTGCTTCCCTTGTTAGAAGCAACCTATGTGTTTCCGTTAAAGGTGTCTGTATCTCTGCGTGAGCGCATCATAACTTCCTCACTCATTGTCCTTTTTGCATTATATGGCTTACTTATAGCATTAGCCGAAAGCCAATCGTGGACTATAACCCCGATTCCTTTCCCAATTATTAATGCATGGTTCCTACCTGGTTTTTACACCGCTGCAGGATTATGGATAGTCTCACTTTACTATCGCCAAGTTTACCAATGGAGGAAAATCCAAAATAAAAAATGGAACTGGCGCTGGTGGCTGACAGCAAATGGAAACCCGAGACTAGCTTTAACATTATGCCTCGGGTGGATAGGCTGGGTAATCGTCTTTCTCATCGCCCAATGGACTTACAATGGATCTTTTAACAGTTTCTATGATTTTTGGCTCAGCTGCGGTTTGCTATTGGGCGGCAGCGTGTTGGCACTCATTTACTTTCACTATGCCCCAGAAAATTTGGGATTAATTGTTAAATTGAGTTTATTGTATATAATTACCCCTTCTCTAATGCTGGCATGGTTAGGTTTATGGGTACCCCCTTCTTTGCGATTTCATCTTTTTAGCTTCTCCCTCATTGCACATGCCATTTTGCTAGCTGGCCTTCCTTTACTGTATCGCTATCTCATCATCCGACCTTTATACCGTTTGATTGAATTTATCCAAAAAGTGGATGAAGGTGATTGGAATACTTCGTTGCCTGTATCTTTCAAGGATGAAATAGGTTACCTAGCAGAATCATTCAGCAATATTATTAACCGCGTTACAATTGCTGCTCATGCTCTTAGGCAAGCTAACTTTACCCTTGAACAAAAGATTGATGAACAAACTCACCTGCTTAAGGAATTGAATCAAGCTCATCAGCAAACGATAATTCTATCCCGTCACCTTGTAGAGCTTCAGGAAGCGGAGCGCCGCCGTTTAGCCGGCGAATTGCATGATGAAATTGGTCAAGCCCTAACCGGTATAAAACTTACGCTTGAATTAGGTATAAAAACAGCCAAGTCTCCTCAACAATACACCTATCAGGCTCAACAAATTCTTAGTCAACTAATCCAGAAAGTAAATGACATCTCACTTAGTTTGCGCCCAGTGATGTTAGATGAATTTGGGTTATTGTCTGCCTTGCTCTATACAATTGAGCAATATACACAGCAGACTGGAATAGAAGTTTTTTTTCAGCATGATGGATTGGAAGGACAAAGGTTTAGTACAGAACTTGAAACAGCCGCTTTTCGTATTGTTCAAGAAGCCCTTACAAATGTTGCCCGTTATGCTAACACAAAAGAAGTTAGTGTGCGCTTATTGAATGATGGTACCTTTTTACTGATCGAAATTGAAGATCATGGTGTTGGTTTTGATATAATTGATAAGGAAAACCAAGGGTATTCTTATGGTATTGCCGGGATGCGCGAACGGGCTGCTCTATTGGGAGGCGAATTTCACATTGATTCTGCTCCAGGTGCAGGAACATTTATCTGGACAAAGATTCCCTTATCCAACCAACCTTCTTCAGCTTGTATTTCATAAGGAAAAATTTTTATGATCAATATTATTCTTGTAGATGATCACCCAATTATCAGACAAGGCTTACGAGGCCTGTTGGAAACAGAACCCGATCTAAAAGTCATAGCTGAAGCTAATGATGGCCAAAGTGCTTTGCATGCTATCGAGGGCAATAAAGCCGACATAGTTATCTTGGATATCTCTATGCCAGGTCTAAATGGGTTAGATGTAACTCGTAAAATCACCAAAGATTTCCCTAACACCAAGGTCATTGTCCTTTCCATGCACAGTGATGAATCTTATGTCCTTAGGGCATTACGCAATGGAGCACAGGGTTACGTATTGAAAGCTTCCGCAACGGAAGACTTGCTGCAGGCTATACGAACTGTGCTGCGTGGTGAATACTACTTTAGTCATTCGATATCCCAGCGCGCTGCGTCCTTATACGTAGAAAAAGCCCGCAGCAATGAATTTTCCGATCCGTATGATCTGCTTACCGACCGAGAACGCGAAGTGCTGCAGCTTTCTGCCGAAGGTTACACAGCTGCTCAAATTGCCGAGAAATTATTTCTTAGTCAACGTACAGTGGAGATGCATCGTGCGAATTTTATGAGCAAGCTGAACTTGCACAATCAAACAGAGCTGATTCGTTTTGCCATCCGGCATGGCATATTACCCCCCGACTAGGTTCGAGAGCAATTCTATTAGAGTGTTCAGCCTTTCCAATAATGGTTTTGCCTGCTCTCCGCTCACCATCCAAAGCTGCTTTGATAAATCTCTCATCTCTCTTACCGCTTGAGCAACAATCGGTTGAAGCTTATTAAGGTTTGTTTTAGTTTCAACTGGTACCGCTGAAAATAAAATAAACTGCTGCCCATCCACCTGAATTGGCGTAGTCGTTATATGCAATTTGCTAGAATTTCCATGCTTGTCCAATAATTCATAAAGCCTTGCGTCATTATCACCTTTCTGAGCCCGCAGAATTGCACGCAACGCCCCACAACCTTCGCATTTTTCAGAGGAACCGCAGCCCTCTTTAAGTTGATGAGCATTAACACATTGCACAGCTTCTCCAAGCCGCAATCCACAGACTTGTTCAGCTTGTTCCAATTGAAGCCAAGCAAAAAACGCCGGGTTTGCATATACGATTTCACGTTCTTGATTGAAAATTACTACTAAATCGTGAACAGCATTTAATAACTTTTGGATCAACGCTTGCTCGGCAATCATCTTCGCCTGAGCAAATAATTCCTTTTCCTCACTCCGTTCAGGAGGAAGCGATAAAGTCAACATTTTTGTTGATTCATCTTCCATACTATACCTATTATATCGTATTTTTACATTTTTTAATCATTAGATGTCCCTTGCCATAATCGCTGATTTTACTATTGGTCTTCAGTTTAAGATATAATGGAATCCATAATATAGAATTAGCCAAATGATTAGGTGTTTATAAGCAATGAATAACATATATAATAAACAAGGCTTGATGATAATTGTCGCATTCGGGTTAATCATATTCATTTCAGCATGCAACTTTCCTGGATATAAAGAAAAGGCAACTCAAGGTCCCCATATTATGTACACCTACGCAGCTCAGACCTTAGCAGTTCAAAGATCGCTTGCTCTTGGCACTCAGCGGCCTACGGTTACTTCCCTTGCGCCCTCTGTCAGCACACCTTCACCGATAATTAACCTACCATCTAACTTGACTGCTTCTCCTTTACTTCCCACTCTTTCTCCCACCATTCCTTGTGATCGGGCTCGCTTTGTGTTTGACGTTACTATCCCAGATGATACAATTCTGATCCCTAACCAAACTTTTGAAAAAGTTTGGCGCATAAAAAATAATGGCACTTGTATTTGGACGCCTTCTTATCAGCTCGTTTTTGTCAAGGGGCACTCTTTTGGAGCCCCGCCCGCTATTCCCTTAACCGATAGATATGTCTATCCCCAGGATGAAATCGAAATTTCCCTTACGCTCATCTCTCCCTCGCAAGAAGGGACTTTTCAAGGTGATTGGATGCTACGCAATGACAAAGGGATGCTTTTCGGTTTTGGTGATCAAGCCGATCTAACCATTTGGACTAGGGTTCAAGTAAAAGAACTTCCATAAATAAAGTTATGAACTACCTAAGTTTTTGTCTTATTGTAAAAGATGAAGATGAAGACAACTTATTGGAATGGATCGAATATCATCTTTCCATAGGTGTTGAAGCTTTCTTTATCTATGACAATGAAAGCCATATCCCTGTCAGCAGTACGCTAAAACAATATATTCAAGATGGTGTTGTTACAGTATTTGACTGTCCTGGTGAACACCAACAAGACCCGGCTTATACCCATTGCCTTTATTTTCTAGGACATACCACCCGTTGGCTGGGATTCATTGACAGCGATGAATTTGTTGTTCCTAAGACCAACCCTGATCTCAAAGCTTTTTTAGAAGCCTATGAACCTTATGCAGGGTTATCTATCAATTGGCTGATCTTCGGCTCAAATGGTTGGGATCAAAAGCCACCTTACAATCAAACATCAGCCTTTATTCGCTATGTTCCGGTGGAACGCGGAAAAATGAGTATTGTTAAATGCATTGTTCAGCCATCTTTGACCATAAACACCCTTACTCCCCATGAATTCTTATATAAAAAGGACGCATTCGCAGTTGGAGAACACTTCGATCGAGTAGAAGGACCCTACCGCCCCTTTAGTGTAGATAAAATCCAATTAAATCATTACCTGCTGCGTTCAAGAGATCAATTTAAGAAAAAACTCGCTCGCGGCCGCTCGGATCATAACCGCCCCTATTACCAATGGGAACACTTTGAACGCATCAACCGAGAAGCAACCGCCATTGACCATTCTATTCTAGACGTAATTCAGCAAGTAAGCAATCAACATCAGAGAGGAGCAAGTCATACTATCCCCCCATTAGATGATGTTCTCCCTCCTTACTTATTCACTCCACCTCAAATTGACTTTGCCCAATACAGCCGCATTGCTTTTGAAGCCAAAAATAGCGGCGATTTAGATACATTATCAAAAGTTTATCGCGAAGCTGTTCGCAAATACCCTGAGCTTCTTCACTCCCGCTTGCTTCTCTTTGATGTTTTGCTGCAGCAAGCCAAGATCACAGAAGCTTGGCAAACCATCATAGCAGCTGCCCAATACTCAGAAAAAGGTTCTTCAAAGATTTTACAGCGTGAAGCTAAATGCCTTGCTTTAATGGGACAAATAGAACCCGCAATCGCTGCCTATCAGCGTCTTTTAGAAATTGAGCCTGAACACGAAGAAGCTCTGTTTTGGCTAGCAAAACTATATCTGCAAGCCGGCAAAGTGGAATCAGCTTTAGCTTGCTATGACCGATTGATCCAATTAAACGCCTGGAATCAGCCAGCTTGGGAAAGTCTAATAGCGCTTTTGCAAAAATATGCTAACAAAGACATCCACTCAACTTCAAGAGGTGAGCATTGAAAATTTGTTTTTTGCATCCCGGTCGCATGTCATTTTATGTAGAAACACCCTTCCAGCAGCCATTAGGAGGCTCAGAATCAGCATTATGTTATTTAGCCATAGCATTAGCTCAAGAAGGATGTGAAGTCTTTCTACTCAGCAATACACCGCTTGAGGGAACCTTTCGCGGTGTGCATTGCCTGAATCATCAACGCGCCATTGCAAGCGGTTTCTTGCAAAAACAGCCGCTTGATGTGGCTATAGTGTTAAATTCAATTCAAGTTATAGATGATTACCGAGCTCAACTTGCCGATCATGTACCCTTATGGTTATGGATCACACTTGATGTGGATCAGCCGCCCATGTACCCCTTGCTGCAAAAACAAATTCGCAATAAATGGCAGCGTTTTATCTTCCTGAGTGAATTCCAGCGTACCCGATTTATCAATCACTATCATATTGACGAAAAACAAAGCCTTATCATCCGTTATGCTATCGCCCCGGCTTTTGAGAATCTTTTTACTTCCCAAGAAGACTTATGGGCAACCAAACAAAAAACCTCTTATCCCATGCTTGCATATACCAGTACACCATTCCGCGGACTTGACAGCCTATTGGATGTTTTCGAACCTTTAAAAAAGATCTTCCCTAAGATTCAATTAAAGGTGTTTTCTTCCATGAAAGTCTATCAAAAAGATGAAAACAATGAGGAGCAATGGCTTAAAGAACTTTACCAGCGTTGTCAGCAGACAAGTGGAGTGGAATACATCGGTTCACTTCCGCAGCCACAGCTGGCAGAGGCTCTTAAACCTATTTCTATATTGGCTTATCCAAACACCTTTGCTGAAACAGCCTGCATCGCAGTAATGGAAGCTTTAGCCAGCGGCTGCTTAGTGGTTACCAGCGAATACGGAGCTTTGCCAGAAACGACTAACCGCTTTGCCCAGCTTGTACCAGTAGCATTCCGTTCTATCAAGGAATACGAAAATGAGTATCTTAATGCTCTTACTTCAGTCATTATGGAATTTATAAATAACCCAGAATTTATAGCAGCCCACCTATGGGATCAAGTATGTTATATGAATGAGTATATGACTTGGAAAGTAAGAGTAAAGGATTGGCTTAGGGCATTTAGTAATGAAATCACTTAATTCCCTTTGATTTATACTTTTCAACTCGATGAACCTTAAAAGCCGAATTAAAGCAAAAGCCTTACAGCTCGGTTTTGAACTTTGTAATATAACCGATGCGCGCCCCTTAGATGGTTATGAACGATACGAGCAATGGCTTCGCCAGGGATTGCACGCTGAGATGCATTTTTTAGAATCTCAAAGGGCTCGCCGCTCGCGTGCAGACTTGCACTCACTTTTTGAGCCTATCCGAAGTGTAGTGGTATTAGGCCCCCTGCGTCCTCTGCCTTATGGATTTAATCCTCCCTTGCACTATCCTTGGGGACGTATTTCAGCCTATACACTTGGAGAAGATTATCATTTATCCTTGCCACCAAAAATACACGAATTGGCGGCTTGGATTCAATCTGAAGTGGGAGATGCTTTCCCCTATAAAGTATATACAGATGCCGGTCCTATTTTAGAACGCGAATTAGCGATGCGTAGCGGTTTAGGATGGATAGGAAAAAATGGCTGTTTGATCAACCCGCGCTTGGGTTCTTCTTTACTTTTAGCAGAATTGCTGTTGCCGATCGAACTTGAGCCGGATAACCCCTTGTTAGCCGACTACTGCGGTTCATGTAATCGCTGTATTCAAGCCTGTCCCACTTCTTGCATTTTAGCCAACCGTACCATTGATGCGTCTCGATGCATAGCTTACTTAACTATTGAACATCGCGGCGCCATTGCTCCTGATCTGCGCCCAAAGTTGGGCAAATGGGTTTTTGGTTGCGACATCTGTCAAATGGTATGTCCTTGGAACCACCGCGCTTCTCGTCGTTTGCCACAGTTCCAGTCAATGGACTTTTCTGCACTTTTTCCCAATTTGCTTGAGGAAATTCATCTTACTCCAAATACATTTAAAGCAAAATATGGCCGCAGCGCCGTTAGCCGCGCCAAGTGGCGTAACTACCTCCGCAATGTGATCATAGTGGCCGGCAATTTGCTTGCACGCGGGTCTGCTAATGCAAGCATTCAGCATAGCATAGTAAACGCCCTGAGCAATCTGCTTGTGAAACACGCTGACCCACTCATTCGCGCTAATGCAGCTTGGTCATTGGGTAAAAGAAAGTCTGAAGAAACTCTTCACTATTTGAAAACCACCCTATCTAGTGAACAAGACCCATATGTAATCAGTGAAATTACTGCTGCACTTAACCTGCCCAACCATACACCTGAATAAAGGTAATTTGCAACCCTTGTCAACCCAACTTAGGCAGCTTTTTAAATTGGGCTATTTCATAAACATCAGGTGTCTCTTCACCCCATTTAATGATATACTTTTTCAGGCTATGACTAGCAAATCAACACTAATAACATCTAAGCTCGCGAGATGGCTTTATACTTTTTGGCAAGACTTAGCCACCTTTTTATCATCAAGACAGCATGTTTGCGCAATCATTTATACGGCTGCTGTTCTAATCATAGCTATTGAGTTTGCACATCCTACATTGTCTGCCCATGCTTGCTGCCCTCTTCCGCAGCCATCAGAAAACCAATCCGAAGCTATTGCTTGCAGCAATGATGGTACTCCTCAACTTAAATCCATCAATTCATCTGAAGAAAAAATAACCCTTCTCTTCACAGGGCAAATGGTGCCAGGCCGCTGCGTGCAAGCCGGCGTTGACTCTAAAGGCAATGCGGATTACATCTACACAGCTATAAAAGATAAAGTAACACAGGCAGATTTAGCCATAACCACGGTCAATGGCTCCTTAACAGATGTTTGCCCACCCATGGGTTGTGTTCCATGGACGTTTATTCTCAATGGCTCTCCCTTACACGCCCAAGCTCTGGCTCGTGCAGGTTTTGATGGTGCAAGTGTTGCAACAAATCATATCAATAACTGTTCTCTCACCAATCAAGCCTACCGCCCATTGAAGGATACTTTGGATATTTTAAATAAATCTGGAGTAAAACCCATTGGTGCAGGTAATAATTTGAAAGAAGCTTTGCAGCCAGTTGTCTTTCCCGTTAAGGGAGTCCGCTTTGCCATCATTTCATTAGGTGAAATTGAAAAAAATGCTTTTGCTGCCGAGAATAAGCCGGGTATTGCTGTATTGAATGAGGAAAATTTAGCTTATGCAATAAAACTCGCTCGTCAGTCAGGTGATATCGTTATCTTCATGCCTCATTGGGGACCTGAATATAGTCCCTATCCTAATCCTAATCAGCGCAAATATGCAAAACTAGCTGTAAAATTAGGCGCAGACCTTATCATTGGCAATCATACACATGTGATCCAAGGCTTCGAAACCATTGATGGAGTGCCAGTCTTTTATGGGCTAGGCAATTTCGTCTTTGATCAATTCTGGGATATCAACCTGCGGTCTTCTTTGCTGCTCACTGTTACCTTTGAGGGCAAGAAACTGAAAGGATACACCGCTGAAGTGATCCTCTCAGCCCGTGATGGAACTCTCTCTTACCCTACAGAGAAAGAACGGACAATCATCTTAAACAAAATAAAAAAGGTAAACCAAACCCTTGCAAAGCAAACCATATACAACACTCACTAACTTATTGGAAATTGGCAAAGAAAATACTTTGCCCAGTCGTCAAGGATTGGCTTTTGTCATCCGCCATGCACCACGCGCTAACTTACAAACGCTCAAAGATGTCTATGAAGCCGATCTCACCCCTGAAGGTTGGCAAGCTGCTCGAGAATTTGGCTCAGCGCTGCGCAGCCATTTTTACTTACGCGGCTTATTCAGTAGCCCAATATTGCGTTGTATTCATACCGCTGAAGCAATCCGCACAGGGTATCAAGCCAATATTCCCATCTACAGCTTTTGGTGGTTATTTAGTCCCTTTCTCGCTCCTCAGCGCTATACTTCTGATTATTCTCTCAATCACAAACAAAGGATTGATATCTTTTCACGCCAAGGCATAGAAGAAAAAGCCATCAGCAGCATAGACACACAACGCCTAAGTATTATCCTCCATCGGATAAAAATTCCTTTGCTCAGCAACGAACTTTTCCTTTACATCACTCACGATTCCACGGTTGCCCCTTTGTATGCTTTACTAAACGGTGAGAGCGCCATATACGTGGAAGATTACCCCGACTATTTGCAAGGAATACTCTTTACAAAAATCAATGGACAGGTGATGAAAATCCCTTAGGAATGTAAAATCCAACTGCCTAATCTTCTAATTTCCTTTACGACTTGATAAGATAATAAAACGCACTATTCCCAATGCCAGCAGCAGCGCCATCCATCCCAAACTGTCAAAAACAATGAATCTTATTAACGACTCCTTCACTGTCGCACTCAATTGCGGTGTTTTCCATAATAACAAACTTTCTCCCGCTACCCCAATACTTTGCATGATCACTGCTTCAATCAGTGACAGGCGGTTACGCACAGGATTCCATAAAGCCACAACGTAAGGCACGTTCCACATGAGGAATAAAATGCCTAGTGAACGGATAACCGCTTCACCATGCGCTCCGCTTAAATCAAAACCACCGCTATAAAACTGTGGTGAGATTAAAAAAGCCAGCGCGCATTGAATGTTCAAGAAGGTTACTCCGCCAATCAACATGCGCGCTAGCCAAAGAAGCCTTCTTTCTTTACTATGGTTCATAACTCACACACTTGATACAATTCACCCATTTCGAATCCGTGCCTCTGATAATATTGACGCGTTCCTACAGCAGAAATCACTGCCATTCGAGCAAAGCCTTTCTGCCGAGCGATATCCTTTGCCAAATCAATCAACCGGCTTCCTAAGCCAATATGCTGCGCTGCGCCGCGCTGCTCCTCTCCACCCCCCAATGCCTGTCCATAAACATGTACTTCCCGGATAATCGCAGCTCCTTCAAGATCATCTATATCAACTCTCGGAGTTGTTTTTCCTGGCAAAGATAACCGCAAAAACCCAGCAATTTTATCTTCCGGGGTTACAAATGAAAGAAAATGTTCCTCACTTCCGCCGGCAGCATATACAATTTCTTCCAACATTAACTCCTCGAATTGTATTGCCTCTCCCCTTACTTCTCGGCAGCGAATACATTGGCAGCGTTTGCCAAGCATTTTCATTCTTTCGTGCACATCTAACCGCAGGCTTGTGCGTTTATTCCCCGCAACGACATACGGCGAGGGAATATCTCGGATGACGCGATTAACCCTGCAATAGCGAGGGATTGTGGGCTTTATTTCTGCCAACAGTTCAATAAGTGTTTCTGTGCTGTAAGGTTGATATTCTCCTTTAACCCAATAACGATAAAGGGGTGCACTTTCCAGCAATTGGGTCGGATAAATCTTTAACTCATCCGGACACAAATCATACCAGAGATGGCTAAAATCCTCTTTATCTCTTTGCGGTGTTGACCCCAGCAAGTTAGGCATCCAATGCAGTACAAATTTAAACCCCGCCGCCCTTAGTAAAGCTGCAGCTTGCCTAGTTTGTGCAACAGTATGTCCGCGTTGATTGAGAGCTAAAATTGAATCATTACAACTTTGTGCTCCCATCTGTACTTTTGTAACCCCCAAATATCTCAGCCACTTCAGCACGCCTACATTAATCTCATCCGGCCTGGTTTCTATAACCAACCCAACATTTCTATGAGCTGCAGCCACATTTATCTGATGAGCTTCCTTTAGGGTTTCTGCAGGTTCTTTACTATCATCGCTATTTAAGGCATCAAAGCAGCGTTTTACAAACCACTCCTGATAATCCTTAGGATAAGCCGTCCATGTCCCCCCAAGAATAAGCAGCTCCACTTTCTCCGTTGGGTGTCCTACAGCCTCCAACGACTGCAAGCGGGATTTTACTTGGCGATAAGGGTCAAAGTCGTTTTCATATGCCCGCTTCGCGCCCGGCTCCTCTTGCAAGTAGCTTTTGGGCATACCTTCTTCTTGAGGGCAAAATATGCAATGATGAGGGCAAGGGTACGGTTCAGTCAATACCGTAACCGTTGCCACTCCTGAAAGCGTGCGAATCGGCTTCATGCGCACTTTGGCTAATAATTCATTATCTTCCGCCCATTCACCGCGGCTAACCAATTCTTGATACGCCTTTATCAAGGCATGCTTGCCCAAATATCCGCCATTTGGCAGTGGATGATGCCGCAGTGCATCGAGCACATCCTTCCCCATTCGAACATCTTCCAGTGCCTTACGGGCAATACTTAAAACCTCACTAGAATAGGTTCGCCTTTCTAACCACTTTTCCTTTTTAGCTGAGAGATTTTTCTCACTAAATTCCATAGGAGATATTTCCTCTTTGCTTCCCTTACTCATCTTCGATGGCATTAGCTTGACAAATACGGGAATAAACTTCCACACTTTTTCTTGGAGTGCGTGTTTGTGTTTGCGGATCTAATGCCCATAAACCAAATTTCTGTGTCCATCCTCGTTCCCATTCAAAATTATCCACCAGAGACCAATGATAATACCCTTCAATAGGAACCCCCTCGCGAATTGCCCGAGCACATTGCCGAAGATGGCTTTCTAAATAATAAGGCCGCAGGCTGTCTTGACCATCTTCAACTCCATTTTCTGTAATAATGATCGGCAAACCGTAAAGCTTCACCCTGTTTAAGGCTTGATAAAGCCCCTGCGGCACGCAAGCAATGTACTTTGTTTCACTTAGCAAAGCTTGCGGTGGAAAAAACCTTCTTCCAAACAATTCCCCAGCTTTGGTCAGATCAAAGGTTACAAGACTGCTTGTGTAATAATTCAACCCTATAAAATCCTGCGTTTTAGCTGCTTGGGGGATATGAGTATTATACACTCCAAAAGAGAAAACGCCGTCTGCCAAAGCTCTCAAGAAGGCTTCATTGAATAACTTACTCTGAATATTTGCTGCCCAACGATCTAGTATCGAATCAGCGTTGGCTGGATTAAATTGCTGATAATGCAAGGCAAACCCCACTCGCGCTTCAGGTTGAAGGCGATGAATAGCATGATAGGCAGCTGCATGGGCTTTCACCATATTCACTAAAACCCGATAGGCAGCTAAAATATTTTTCTTCCCCGGCGGAAACAACCCCATTACATATCCAAAGGTAGCATACACATTCGGCTCATTAATAGTAATCCACAGTTCATTCTCATCCTTGAGAGCACGCACCACCTTTTCCACATAAGCTTCAAACCATTGTACAGATAAAGGATTCTCCCACCCTCCTTGTTCTGACATCCATAAAGGATCACTAAAATGATGAAGCGTAACCATTGGCTTCAGCCCTCTAGATTTCATGCCCTGCAATATCGTCTGATAATAAGCTAAACTGCTGTCATCCCATTGTTGAGGAGAAGGTTGGATTCTGCTCCATTCGATGGAGAGGCGGTGAGTATTCTGATAATGTTGCGCAGCACGATCGAAATCTTCCTGCCAGCGACCTCCCCACCAATCGCACGCCAGCCCAGATTTATGCCCATGCATAATCCGTCCTTCTGTCTGCTCCCAAGCCCACCATTGATTATTAATATTATTGCCTTCTACTTGGTGAGAAGAAGTTGCCGTACCCCATAAAAAACCTGCTGGAAATTGAAACGTGTTTTGTCGCATGCCTACCCCTCCTCTATGTTTTTTACGTGAATTATATTATAATTTTTCTCCAAGATAAATATAATTTCTGTAGCAACTAGAAAGCATAATTTGTCAAGTTGTTTTTGGCAGCATAAACCATGATTATCCATGTGGAAGTACAAAGAACTGGGAATATATTAAGTTCCTTATATCAAATTTAAAAACCAGATAATAATTTCATAACTTCAAGGAGTATCTATTAACTTATGTCAGAATTTGATGTAGTGGTTATAGGAGCAGGTCCTGGTGGGTATGTAGCAGCCATTAGAGCAGCCCAATTAGGACTAAAAACTGCTATTGTTGACAAGCAATGGTTAGGCGGTGTTTGCCTCAATGTCGGCTGCATTCCTTCTAAAGCTCTTTTGCGCAACGCAGAAGTTGCCAGACTTCTTCGCGAAGAAGGAAAAACTTTTGGTTTTTCCTATGAAAAACTCTCGTTAGATTACAAAGCAGCTTTTGAGCGAAGCCGGCAAGTAGCCAAGCGGCTTACCCAAGGGGTAAGTTTTCTTATGCGCAAAAATAATATTGAAGTGTTTATGGGTACTGCCCAATTAAAATCCAACCAAGAAGTAACTGTCTCTCTCCAAGACGGCAAAGACACTTCACTAAAAGCTAAAAATATCATCATTGCAACTGGTGCTCAAACAGCTGCACCGCCTGCATTAGCTATTGATGGTAACCAAGTGCTTTCTTATTTAGAAGCTATCCTTTTGGAGCAGCTGCCAAAATCTGCTGTCATTATTGGGGCAGGCGCTATCGGTGTAGAATTTGCTACAATTTGGAACTCGTATGGGGTTGATGTTACCATAGTCGAAATGATGCCCCAACTTGTTCCGCTGGAGGATGAAGAAATCGGCGCCGAATTAAGCAAAGCTTTTACAAAACGCGGCATTAAAGTACTTACTAGCACAAAAGTCGAATCGCTTGAAAAATCCACAAACTCGGTCAAGGTCAACGTAAGCAACGCCCAAGGCAAACAAGTCATTGAAGCAGAAAAAGCACTGGTCGCTATTGGCTTTAAACCCAACAGCCGCAATCTAGGTCTCGAAGCGCTTGGTGTAGCAATATCGGAGAAAGGCTTCATCGAAATAGATGACTCTATGGCAACCAACGTTAAAGGCATTTGGGCTATAGGGGACGTAACCGGTAAACTTATGCTTGCTCATGTAGCTTCTGTTCAAGGAATTACTTGTGCTGAATCCATTGCCGGCGTCGAAACACAAAAAATCAATTACGAGATGATCCCCCGAGCTACCTATTGTTACCCACAAATTGCATCATTTGGACTAACCGAAAAACAAGCAAAAGAACGCGGTTACCAAGTAAAAGTCGGTCGTTTTCCCTATCAAGCCAATGGCAAAGCTTTAGGATTAGGAGAAAACAGCGGTTGGGCAAAAATTATCACCGACAGTAAATACGGTGAAATTCTTGGTGCCCATATTATCGGTGCAGAGTGTACTGAATTATTGCCGGAATTAACGCTCGCACAGAAAAACGAATTAACCATCACAGAAATTTCCCGCAACGTCCATGCCCACCCTACCCTCTCCGAGATCCTTATGGAAGCAGCCCATGTTGCGGAAGGACATGCAATTCATATTTAATGTCTCACAGTAATGAAATATGGCACATCTCTTGCACACCAATACATTGCACAAAGCAATTTTTTACATAGAGGTAATCAAAAGGAGGTCTTCACAATGAAACAAAAACAAATTTTTCTAACCATTGCAACAATCATAGTAATATTTGCTTTAACAATCAGTGGTTGTGGTACAGCACCTAAGCCGACTCCTGTTGTACAGGAGCAACCTGTTGTTATGCCTCAAGAATCATCACCTAGCGAAGCAGATTTATATGCAACTGCCATTGCTAGTTTAGGAGGGCAACTTACCGAAACAGCAGTTGTTGAAGAAAGCCATCAACCACCAGCAGAAGAGCACATGCCGGCCGAGGCAGAGACTGCAGAAGGTGAAATGGAAGATCTTGAAGGGGTTCCAACTGCTGAGGAAATGATAAGCACGCCAGTTCCACAGACCAATTACGAATCCAATTACAACCCCAACCTAGACCCAAATTACAACCCTAACGCCCCATATGGACAGCCAAGCTCGGGCTATTACAACCCTTACTACAATCCCGCATACCCCATACCCGGCGGCGGTGGACAAGCGACCTATGTTGTCCAACCAGGTGATTGGCTCTACAATATTGCCCGCAAATTTGGAGTCAGTCCGGATGCTATTGTAGCTGCCAATCCGGGCATTATTCCAAACAGTTTATACCCCGGACAGGTTTTGGTCATACCTAACGCCAGCATAGGGTACAGTACGACCATTACTGTACAACCGGGTGATACAATCAACAGCATTGCCTCCCGTTATGGGGTAACCGTAGAAGCTCTTATGGCAGCGAATCCTGGATTGAATTATTACAACCTTACTGTTGGACAAGTGCTTCGCATACCAAGCATGAACGGCTATGGACAACCTGAATTGCGCTGGTATCCCCGTTTTGTATCCACCTCAGTATGGTATCCGGAATATTACTGGAGCTATGGCAGCCCAAGCACATACCCCGATTGGTACTTACGCTATGGTACTCCTGTGGCACCGTCAACATATCTTCCTCAAGAATACTGGAAATACGGTCCAGAAAATTGGGGAACAATTCCCCAATACGCACTCTGCTCTAGTGGTCGCTCTCAATCACCTATCAATATTGATACAAATAAAACCACTAGCGGTGGTCCCCAAAGCATTCAATTCTCTTATCGTCAATCAGACGTCCGTCTTATAAGCAATGACTTCACTTTTCAAATTGATGTTCCACAAGGCAGTTCAATGATCGTGGATGGCGTGAATTATCAACTCATGAATGTTACTTTCCACATGCCTTCAGAGCATACAATCAATGGCAAACCCTATTATATGGAAATCCAATTAGTCCATTACAACTCTAACACCGGCAAGTGGGCAATCGCTAGTATCTTCGTCAATGAAGGCGCGCAAGATAATTCAGCTTTAGCGCCAATTTGGTTCTCCATGCCCAGCCCTCCTTATAATTGGGCAGAGGTGAAAAATTTCGACTTGAACAGCTTGATACCAACCGACAAAAGAGTTTATTCTTATAGTGGTTCTATTACAACCCCGCCATGCACCGAAGGCATTAATTGGTACATCTTTGCTGCTCCAATCGAGTTAAGTCGCTCGCAAATTGAACGTTATCGCTCAATGTATCCATACAACGCCAGACCAGTCCAACCACTCAATGATCGTACCATCTACTTAACAACACTAAAATAAGCAACTACAGTACAACAAGGTAACATTTTTTAGAATGACCTCCTTTTGAGTAAAACCATGAAGCCCTCGTACAATGGCTTATTGTAACGAGGGCTTTTTTAGTAATAAAAAATGGCACGTCCCTTGCTTTCCCCTTTTGCTTCTCGTTTTCTCTTTGCCCACCAATTTCAAGGAAAAAGCAATGATTGCGGACCATACAGTGCCGCAATAGCCATTTATGCATTAACTGGTTTATTTATTAGTGGACAACAAATCGCAGAGGATACTAACAGAAGGTTTATAAGCAGACAACCGCCATTTCTCAATCGTATTCCTTATAATCTCACCTTTCCATGGGGCGTGGGGGCAATTATAAAAGAATACCATTGCCTGGCTAAATGGTTTTTCCTATACAAAGAAAAGAATCTTATTCATGAAATCCAACAACCTAAGGTGATTATCGTCATATATGGTCAATGGTTGCCTTTATGGGCACATTATGCCGTGCTTGCAGCTTATCATGATAAATTAGGCTATGGTCTGATAAATCCATCTCTTCCCACAGCGAAAATCGAATGGATTCCTCGCAGGAAGTTTTTACTGCAATGGAATTCCTATGGACGCATGGTGATTATTGCTCACAAACATCCTTTATAATCTTTTCTCTTGACCTACTGATTGTGAACTTCGGGCACTATAGTTATTTCATCTTCTCATTTAGTGAATGAGATTTGGAGGTAATTTATATTGTTTTCCGTTGATTTCAATGATTGCTTGAGTAGGCATATATATCGTGAATTCCTTGCCATTAATCACCAAAACAATTTTTATTGGATTATTCCAAGTAAACTTTTCGCCATCCCCCATTTCTTCATCTTTCAACACTGTATTTATAGATTTGTAAGACACTTCATCTTCAGATTGAGAGGTCTTTTTTAACGTAATAGCATTTTCCATCTCAATATAAGTCGGTATCAACAACCGGATAGAAATGTCTTTGACACTATAGTCATGCAAAACATAACGGTTCTTGAATTTTTCTTCTGTAGATATATATTTCGGAGTCCTAATAGTTAGGATGCGGTCTGGTATTTGAATCAAATACTCAAACTTAAGCATCATATCAAAGATTCTCCCGGGGGTCATGCGATCCCATTCGCGTTTATCTACATTGGTAAAATAACGGTTGCTTTGCTCAAAAATTGTCCAAATCTTACCTTTGGTAAGCCCGCGGAAAATTTCAAACCAGCGCTTATTTTTTGTAGAAGACATCTCGGTTTTTGGGTCATAATCCATTTCCTCTTGAATGAGGTAATCGTTGGGTCCAACCACAGCAGGAGTGTACAGAGTAAACAATGGGAAAACCTCCTGAACAAGAATTCCATCCGAAGCCATCGGCGTAACATCTACAAGGCGGGTTCCTATGCCCATATTTGCTTGAGGTGCCTGAGATGACTTTAACACTCCTGTATAACCCACTTCAAAACCATTCGTTATTTTTATATCTGATAACCCATATTCGTTAATAAACCGCTTGTGATATTTCGGTTTTACAGGGGAAAGCACACGTATTTTTTCACCCCCATCCAACTGCACGTCAAAATAATCCTGACCAACACCTACAACAGTAACTTCTTTTCCTTCAGAAAAAAATTTCGCTGCATCAATTTTATTTAATACTTTTCCTTCAAAATCTGCCGCTTGATCTCCATAAGACTGTAGCTCATAAGCATCTATGACATTTTGCTTAATTTCTTCTTTGTATTCAAGCAACTTTTCAGTACCTTGCTTTAACCCATCCGTTTGTGAAATTTTTTCCCCTACGTTGGTATCAACTAAACTAGCAGGCAGCGAAGTTGCCGTAGGTAAAACCGCTGATTCCTCCGTTACAAGAATAGTTGTTTCTATAAATGACTGAGAAGTAGAATGACCGTAGGGTGCTTTACTTATCAATATCTCAGCAGAATTACCAGAACTAGAAAAGGCTACCAGAATCATTACGCTTAAAATAAAAATGCCGCTAACTGCAATTCTTTTTAACGAAAACTGATTCGTTATAACATTCTTGATCTTAATTAGATCCTCTACTGTTGCTTTTCCCATTAGAGCTAGCATTTTTTTCCAAAATGATATTCTCATACACACCACTTTGCATTGATTTAAAAGATATGTTTTTGATGATTTTTAATACTATGTATATTATATCTTATTATTGAAAATATACAAAATAAGCGAGTGGTTTTATCAAATTTTTATTACTCCTATCACTCCAAATTATTCATAAAAGAGGTTATAATTACTCCTGTTATGCCTTTGGCATTCTCATTACCAAGAAAAATCCTATATCAAGGAGATTAAAATATGCACGTTATTGTTGCTATAAAGCAAGTGCCCGACACAACCAACGTTCGCATTAACCCTGAAACAGGGACACTAATTCGTGAGGGTGTGCCGGCAATTATCAATCCGTATGACGTTCATGCCGTCGAATTAGCGGTAAGATTCAAAGAACAATTTGGCGGAAAAGTGACTGTTTTAACCATGGGTCCCCCAAAAGCTGCCGAAGCCCTCATTGAATGTGTAGAACAAGGTGCTGACCGTTGCATTCTCATTACGGATCGCAAGTTTGCAGCAGCCGACACATTGGCTACCTCTTATGTCGTGTGGAAAGCTATAGAAGAAATCATCAAGGAAGAGCCAGCTGATATGTATATTTTTGGTATGCAAGCAATAGATGGGGATACCGCTCAAGTAGGTCCTGGTGTAGCTACTCGGTTAGGTGTCCCTTTAATCAGCTATGCCACTCATGTAGAATTTATAGACCCTGTTGCTCGAAAAGCTATCATTCATCGTAAAACAGAGCATGGTACAGAAGTATTGGAAACCTCACTGCCAGCCCTATTGACAGTAGTCAAAGAAATTACACCTGTCAAACGAGCTCCCCTGCCATATCTTTTAAGGGCAACAAATTATCAGCCCGAAGTCTGGACTGCAGAAGCGCCTCATCCTTTTGACCCTGCCCAGATCGGAATCAAGGGCTCTCCAACGATAGTAGGCAAAGCCTTTACTCCCCCTCCTAAAGAACCGGGTGATGTTGTTAAAGTGTCTGAGCGCGGGCTTAAAGAAACCACTGCTTACGCTTTGGAACAAATCATCAAATCTGGAGTTTTGGATGGCTTGCTAGGAAAAGGAGAATGAGTATGAGCGAAAACGTAAAAAAAATATGGACTTTTATCGAACAAGAACACGGAAAAGCCCACCCGGTTTCATGGGAATTATTAGGTGCAGCTCAAAAACTATCTGCTGAACTCGAAGGCAGTGAAGTAGAAGCTGTACTGCTTGGTAATCAGGTAGAACATATTGCCGACGAAGCATACCGTTATGGAGCAAAACGTGTTTACCTAATTGATGACCCCGTCTTGAGCGTTTATCGGAATAAACCTTACGCTCTAGGAATTAGCCGTTTAGTAGAAAAATATAAACCAGAGATTTTTCTTGTCGGAGCAACCATATTAGGCCGCGACTTAGCCGGCAGCATAGCTACTCAAGTAAAAACCGGTTTAACAGCCGATTGCACGGAGTTGGCAATTGACCCCGACAAAAAGATTCTTGCTGCAACACGTCCTACTTTCGGCGGCAATCTCATGGCTACCATTCTTTGTCAAAAGCATCGTCCTCAAATGGCAACCGTAAGGCCGCGAGTGTTGCCTATGCCCCAAGCACTGCCGCAGGCAAAGGGTGAACTTATCCGCGAACCATTAGGATTAACCGAAGAAGACATACCCGTAAAGTTAGTTCGCTTTATTCCAAGTACCGAAATGCTTAACATTGAATATGCAGATGTCATTGTCTCTGGCGGACGCGGGGTAGGTTCCCCTGAGGGGTTTAAAATCATTAAGGAATTAGCAGATGCTCTCGGTGGAGTTGTTGGTGCTTCAAGACCAGTTATAGATGCCGGTTGGCTGCCCCGTGAACACCAAGTTGGGCAAACTGGAAAAACAGTTCGACCAAAACTTTATATCGCCGCTGGAATATCGGGCGCGGTACAGCATCGTGTTGGTATGAGCGGCTCTGACTTCATCCTTGCCATCAATACTGATCCTAATGCCCCTATCTTTCAAATAGCCGATTTAGCTATCGTAGGCGACCTGTTCCAAGTTATTCCCGAACTAACTGCTCAAGTAAAACAGCTCCGCCAACAATCTCAATCAGCAGGAGGTAACCATGCCTGAAAACCAATCCTTTGATGCTATCGTTGTTGGAGCCGGACCAGCCGGTGTAGCCGCAGCTATCACCCTCGCTAAAAACGGCCTTAAAACCGTAATGATTGAACGAGGCCGCTTTAGTGGCGCTAAAAATTTCTTTGGCGGTGTTATGTACACCCATGCTTTTAAAGATGTGCTGCCAGATTTCTGGGACCGCAAACCACCTTTTGAGCGTCCCGTTACTGAACAAGGTTTCTGGATGATTTCCCCAGATAGTGTTTTCCGCATCATGCATAAAAGCCAAGAATATCAAAAAGAGCCGGCTGATTCATATATCGCTTTGCGGGCAAAAGTCGATGACTGGTTCGCTCAACAAGCTGTTTCGTTTGGTGTTTTGCTTATCACTAAAACTGTCGTTTCAGATTTTATCAAAGATGAAAAAGGCAGAGTTATAGGGGTAGATACTGATAGACCAGAAGGCAAGATTTACGCCCCAATTGTTATTATTGCCGAAGGTGTAAATAATCTCCTTACGCAAAAATTAGGGTTAATGAAAGAAGACCTTAATCCGCACTTGGTTGCCTTGTCTGTCAAAGAGCATATAAGCCTTCCAGTAAAAGAGTTAGAAGCTCGTTTCGGCTTGAGCGGCCCGAATGAAGGCGTTGCTATTGATATTTTTGGAGATGCCACGCTAGGTTTGCCTGGATTGGCTTTTATTTATACAGACAAGACTGGAATATCTATCGGTATTGGTTTGCTGCTTTCAGAATTTGCCAACCACAATCTAAAGCCTTATGAAGTGCTAGTTCGCTTTAAAGAACATCCTGTCATTAAACCCCTTATCTCAGGTGGAGAAGCTTTAGAGTATGGGGCACATCTTATCCCTGAATACGGTTTTGACCATATGCCCAAGCTTTATGGAGATGGTGTAATGGTAGCCGGTGACGCAGCCGGTATGGTTGACGCATTGCATCGGGAAGGAACAAATTTAGCCATGACAGCCGGCAAACTGGCCGCTGAAACAGCTGTGGAAGCACATCGCCAAAACAATTTTTCGGCAGAATTTCTTTCCGTTTATCGTAAAAAATTAGAAGACACCTTTGTCCTCAAAGATTTGAAGCAGTATAGATACATGACTGACTTCCTCGACGAAACTCCACACTTTATGGATACTTATGTCAATCTGCTCAATGATGCTGCCTTGCGCTATTTTACCGCCCATGGTATGCCAAAACGAGACATGGAAAATGAAATCCTTGCTATGCTTAAGCAGCGCCGTTCCCTCATCGGCGTAGCCAAAGACATGATGAAACTTTTGAGGGGAATGAGAGGCTAATATGAGACGCGAACGTTACAAGCATGAACCTTTACCGCCAGAAAAACTAAAGACTTTGAAACCAGTCAACGCAGACGATATGATCGTCGCGATTAAGTACTACGTAGATGAAGAATTTGCCCACATCAAGATAAAAGATCCCAAAATATGTGACAAGTGTGAAAACAAACCATGTTTATATTTCTGCCCAGTGGGAGTATTTCGCAAAGACGCCCAAGGCAACATTATGGTTGGATATCAAGCTTGTGTCGAATGTGGTAGCTGCCGAGTTGCCTGTCCTTATTTAAATGTGGATTGGCATTTGCCAGTCGGCGGTTATGGGGTCGCATATAAATTCGGATAAGTATGGAGTTCTTATGGAAGAAAAAGCTATTTTAGAAATCGATCTCGCCGCCTTAGGCTTGATCAACGCATTAGAACAATATTCAGCAGATTTATCCTGTTGCATGGATCAAAAAAATCTTGCTGCCTTGCGAGATGAGATCATCAACCTTCGCCGCTCTCTTCTCGGTTTAGAAATGGGTATGCTTTATCAGCATAAAGAATACGATCAGGAACTCCTAACCCAAGCTGTTGCTACCGAAAAGGTTCCTCTAAACCAAGTTGCTGAAAAGCTCATAAAAAAGTTGAAACAGTAGTTCCAATTCACAGAATAATCAAAAAAAAGCCGTTCGCAGGGTACAACCATCCGGACGGCTTTTTTTCTATGATTAGAAATGTTGACTATCTATTTTGGTTCTTCACTGGAACCTTTTTTAATGCTGTAATCAAACTATCTAAGGTAAATGGCTTGGCAATAAAATCGTCCATTCCCGCAGATAAATAACGCTCGCGATAAGTATCCAACGCGTGTGCTGTTAGGGCTATAATATATGGTTGTTTATCTGGGGCAATCTCGTTTCTTATTTTGATTGTTGCTTCCTCTCCATCCATTTCCGGCATTTGAATATCCATTAAAACGACATCATAATTCTTTTCTCTTACGGCTTGATAAGCTTCTTTTCCATTTTCAACTACTTCTGCTTGGTAACCAAGCCTCTTTAAAAATTGCAATGCAACCTTTTGATTAGTTATATTGTCTTCAGCCAATAATATCGTCAATGGATGCTTCTGCCCCATCTCTGCATCAAAAGCTACTTGAGGCTTTTCAGGTGTCTCTAGTGGTTCTTTTCGTTCGCCTAAAACCATTAGCATAGCCTGCAATAGTTCTAAAGGTTTTAGAGGCTTAGATGCTGTTGCAGCAAATAATTTCGTTGGTACGTGAGAAGTCAGGTGAATTAGGGGAGTTAATAAGATCATTGGCGGGCAGGGCTCAAAACGTTGGATAATCTGGGCTATTTCCGCCCCATTTAACAATAATAAATTCATATCAATAAGAATTAAATCAACCAAGGCATTTCTTTCTTTCTGAAAAAATAAAAACTGCAGTGTCTCTTCTGGGCTTTCAATGAAAGTGCCATCAACTTTCCATTTATTAAACCATTTTTGGAGAATATAAGTATTCACTTCATGCGCCCCAACAACAACCACTCTCTTGCCAAAGAGTTTTGCATCACTAGAAATAATAAATGGTTCTTGTGGATTTTGAGTAACTTCCATTTCAATCGTGAAACAGAATGTTGAACCTTTATCTTCCCCTTCACTTTCTGCCCAAATTTTACCTCCCATCATCTCACAAAGACGCTTGCTGATCACTAATCCTAATCCAGTACCGCCATACTTTCGTGTGGTAGAGGCATCTACTTGACCAAATGAGATAAAAAGCTTGTTAATTTTGTCTTTTGGTATTCCTATGCCTGTATCACGAACTTCAAACAATAATCTGGTTTTCCCATTTTCAGGTTGACCCTCATCCTTTTTTACTGTGATAAACACTTGGCCTACATCAGTATATTTAACTGCATTGTTTATTAGGTTTACCAGTACTTGCCGCAATCGAAGTGAGTCGCCGCTCAGCCAAGGAGGTATGTCATCAGCAATATCGTAACCAACCTCGAGTCCCTTTTCCGCAGCCCGAATCGATACGACATCTAATGCCTCTTCCACACAAGTCCGTAATTCAAACGGTTGGCTTATGAGCTCAAGTTTTCCAGCTTCAATCTTCGAAAAATCCAATATATCATTGATAACACTGAGTAATGCTTCACTGCTTGAATAAATAGTGTCACAATAATTCTTTTGTTCCGCACTTAGTGAAGTCTCCAATAAAAGTCTGGTTAGACCCATAACCGCATTCATGGGGGTGCGAATTTCATGGCTCATATTAGCTAAAAATTCACTTTTAGCTTGACTAGCTGCTTCTGCCTCTTCTTTAGCCCGCCGAAGCTCATCTTCAACTTCTTTACGGGCTGTGATATCGCGTACAATAACTAGAGTGGCTTCTTCGCGGTGGAACAGAATAGGTACTTCAGTTACTTCAACATCAATAATTCGCCCATCCATCCGCTGACATTTCATCTGTTTATCCATTACAACTGATTTAAATGATTCTTCCATAATTTCAACATGACTAAAATCTTCTTTTTCGTCTGTATTGAACAAAAAGAATAATTTCAAACCGACAAGATCGTCTGCCGATTGCACACCCAATAAATGTACACCTTGTGGATTTGCATACACTATTTGATTCTGGCGATGTATAAACACTGCTAGTGGCATTAATTCGACTAGTTGTTGAAATTGGTTTTCACTATCACTCAGAGCTTGAGTCATTTGGTGGGTTTCATGGACATCATGAATAAACATTAAGAAACCAATTTGAGATTGATTTTTATCAAATAACGGAGCTATGCGAAACTCCATCCATCGAAGCCCTTTATCTGTTCCAAATAAAAGCTCCAACGGTTGATGATTCTTCTGAGTGATCCATTCAGCCAACCTTGGCCATGGGGCAAAAGCTTCTTTTACACTTTTCCCTAACATTTGCTGTGGAATTACCTCCAATAAATTTATTGCCTTTGGATTCAGATCAATGATTTTATATTGAGAGTCCACAACAATAATTCCATCACTTAACAAATCAAATAGTGTATTTTTGGCTATAGGCATGATTTCGAATAATTTGAATCGAAATACTCCAAAGGTTAGCAAAATACCGCTCATAAGAAAACCAAAAGGTGTAGGGTCTAAGGGACCTATAGGTAAGGCATTAGAAATATATAAGCCATTCATCAACCAAGGGGAAAAAACACTTAATAACATAATCATTGCTTGCTGACGATATAAAGATGAAAATTGCCATAGAGATTTAATTAACAAAAATACACCAGCTAACGATATCAGCAATGAATAAATCGTATGTACCCAAAACCATGGACCATGCTCAATTCCTAGAAGAGGAATTCCCTGTTGAAAATCCAAATACACGTTACGGTAAAATAGATGGTGCCATTGTGTTGTATAAAGCATAAGTAGGTTAATGAAAGGCAATATAAACAACAAGAAAATGTTCTTACGGGTCAGCCATTGTTCTTTGCCTGTATATAAGGCCACTAGAATAAACCAAAAAGGTGATACAGATACGATGCCTAAATATTCGAATTTAATCCAAAACAGCATTTGCGAAATAGTTGGCGAGGCTAGTTCTAAACCATAAAAAAAGGACCACATAAACAGTGAAATCATACAAAGAATAAACGCTTTCACACCTTTTATGTAGATATGGCGCCATACATAGGCAATTAAACCCAAGCTAAGCAGCGCTGTTCCAATCATTATAAAAGAGTAGAGATTAAAATTCATCGTTTTCTTCCGTTGAATAATCACCTATTGGTAGTACGCGGGCTTGTGTAATAATAATGAGAGATTGCACCGGAAGCCGAATATTGCATCCTAATTGTCCTCCAGAAATATGTATTTCCTCAAAATCCAATGCCCGCTCATCTATAATAACTTCAAACCCTTTATTTAATAACGCTAAAGGAGAAATACCTCCTGCTTTTAACCCAGTGATTTTTTCTGCTTCTTTTTGAGTAGGCAAAGTTACTTTTTTCTCTCCTACTGCTTTGGCAAGCTTCTTTAAGTCTATTTCCCCTTCGGCGGATACCAAAGCTAAAATTGGTTTGCCAGCACCCTGCCGTGTTACAACAATGGTCTTAAATACTTGACTTAAAGGCACCTTTAGATATTCAGCTGTCTCTTCTGCACTTAATTTCACTTGCGGCAGCTCAAATACTGTAAAAGGAACTTTACGCGCTTGCAGCATGCGTACGACGTTATTAACTGGCATATTCCCTCAATGGTAAGGTTAATATAAATACAGCTCCACCTGCGGGATGATTCTGAGCTGTTAAATTACCATGATGCAATTGCGCAATCTTTTTCGCTATGGTTAAGCCTAAGCCAGAACCACCATCACTTCTGCTTCGAGATTTATCAGCCCGGTAAAATCTATCAAAAATAAAAGGCAAAGATTCAGGCGGAATTCCTTGACCACTGTCTTTAACCATTACAATTGCTTCTTGTTCAGTACAGTTAAGAGTAATACGGATTTCTCCTTGAGGAGGAGTGTAACGTAAAGCATTGGAGATTAAATTTCCCAAGACTTGGCTAATACGATCCCGATCGATTCGTATTGGAGGTGGCTGTTTCTCATTCTTAATACTTATGGTAACTTGACGTTTTTCTGCTTGGGGATTAAACCGTTCAACAACCTGCTGAACTAAATTCAACAAATCAGTCTCTAATAACTCCAAATGCAGTTCTCCATTATCTGCTAATGTCAAAGTACGTAAATCTTCCACCAAGCGGGTTAACAATTCATTTTGGGATAACACAGATTGTATGTTTTCGGAAGAACACTCATAAACACCATCGCGAATAGCTTCCAGCTGTGCTCGTTGAACGGCTAATGGTGTGCGCAGTTCATGAGCAATATCTGCAGTCAAATGACGGCGGCGCTCCTCTGCTTTCTGCAAAGACTCTGCCATTGAATTAAAGGCTTTCCCTAATTGGTCAAGCTCTCCCCAGCCTTTTATATCAACTCGTTGATTCAAATTTCCTACGCTCATTTGCACTGAAGCGTTTATCAACGCTTGTATTGGTTTTAACAGATTATTAGATAAAAACAGGGCAAGAATTATTGCCATAAAAACAGCTATGCCTACGGCAATAAGTGCTGCGCTATTCAATCGTTCAACCAATATTCTCATCTCATGCGCTTGATATGAAGGTGAAACCTCTGCGTATAAGTACCCTACAATTTTGTCATCAACTTGAATAGGAATGGCACGCTCAAGCTGTTCTTTAGATAATTCTTCATGAGCCTCTTCATTGCTTGTATCTACAACGACTAAACCCTCTTCGTCAGCCAATTGAATTCTCAAATCATTCTGCATTCTTCTGCCAATTCCAGAATTATGAGGCATCTGCATGCCTTGCCCCACACGCCGTCCTCGTAGGGTAAATATTTCTTTAACTCCATCCCAAGTACGGTAAGTTTCATAATATTCAATTAAACTGCCAAGCACACCTTGTGTACCCCAGCCGCCTCCACGAGTCAGATAATCCCTTACCTCTATTGTAGTCCGATAATTGACTAAAAGTACAACAATGAGAATAGAGATTAAGGCAATACTGATAAATGATAAGAGAAGCCGCAGTTTCATCGCTTATTATTAAAGCGGTAGCCAATACCAAAAACCGTTTCTATCAGCTGGGGATTCTTAGGATCGTCCTCGATTTTAGCGCGCAAATTTTTTATATGCACATCAATACTGCGTTCATAACCTTCATATGCCTCCCCTTGTATTTCTTCAAGCAATTGAAGCCGATTGAACACTCGCCCTGGTTGGGAGGCGAAAGCGACAAGGAGATCAAATTCTGTTGGTGTTAGATAAATTTCCTCTCCATTTTTAGTAACACGATGAGCTTTTAAGTCTATTTCTAGACCACTTGCATGTATGATTTCTTTATTTTCCTGAATTACTCCAACCCTTCTTAATAATGCCTGCACATGAGCAACAACTACTTGCGGTGAAAACGGCTTTGTTAAGTAATCATCTGCCCCAATAGATAACCCTAAAATTTGGTCAGTTTCTTCTACTCGTGCAGTTAACATGATTAGCGGTGTCTGTCCTTTACGTCGAATTTCACGAGCAACAGCTAAACCATCCATACCCGGCAAATTTAAATCCAGAATTACACAATCCGGCTTCTTGTGCTCCCATAATGACAAACCGCTATCTCCTCGATAAGCTGTCAGCACTTCAAAGCCGGCTTTTTCTAAGTAAGCGCGCAATACTTTGACTAATTCTGGTTCATCTTCTATGATTAATACCGTAGGCATAAGACACCTTTATAATTTTGACATTTTCTATTATACTTCATAATCATTCGTATTTTAATAAAACAGCTTGCTTGTTAATAAAACAGCTTGCTTGTTTTATGTTAAGCCTTGTTTCTCTTTATCTTTCTGTTCTAGGAAATATCATGCGAATCTCAAAACTATTAACCCGAACATACAGAGAAAACCCATCGGACATTACGCATAGCGGACTGCAATGGCTTGTACGAGCCGGCTATTTTCGCCCTTTAGGAGCGAATACTTACGCTCTTTTGCCCTTAGGTGTATGCATCTTGCAAAAAATCCAAGCACATCTTTATAAAACATTTGAACAAATTTCTGCTCAAGCTGTTAATATTCCTAACGCTTTACCTAATGAATTATGGAAAGAAACTCAACGCCTGCAATATTTATCTAAGCCTACCTCTAATTTAAATGATAGTTCGGCGCGCTATAACATCATGTCTCCATTGATTGAAGAAGTTATCCACTGGCTTGTTCGGAGAGAAACACCTTCTTATAAACAATTACCTCTCTCACTATATTGGTCATCTTCTACTTGGTATGAAGTATCGTCTGAAGATCAAATTTCCGGCTTTGGACATGAGAACCAAG
>DAOUFY010000063.1:0-2879 GCA_034429745.1 Anaerolineales bacterium | reverse complement strand
ATATGAAAACGTTAATTCAGAAATAAATAAACTAAGCAAAATAGATTGTCACACCGAAAGGGAACGAATAAAAAGCAGTGCTTAGAGTAAGTACTTAGATAATATTGAGCATTGAAAAATAATTCCCCATGTACCCCTTAGTACTAAAAGGTGATTGATTTTGCAATAAAAAGAGTTACATTATTAATAAACATTAGATAAACGAATTAGAAATGAGTTTGGGGGAGGTGGGGGTATGAATACTGGTCGAAAATTGTCCATATATACCCTGGCGATAAGCTTGGGTATGATTATTTTAGTATGGGGAATGTTGATAGGATCTTCTGCCCCCAAAGGTATTTTGGATCCCTCACATTCGTTTGCCGATGCTCAAAGTGTACCAATCCCGCGAGAGATTCCTATTACAGGGGGAGATTTAATTTCGAGAAGTTTGTTTGAAGAAGCCACACCGACACCGGACCCCAGTCAGAGCAGCAATGATAATCAAACGGATATCCTTGGAGCGATAGGCGAAGGCGGCGTGCCGGCTACCCCAACGCCTGTAGAAGAACAACCTGTGGTGTCAACGGAGACATCAGCTGCGGTTGAATCGTCTCCAACAGTTGAAGTACCAAGTCCGACAGCGGTGGATAATGAACCATCCACACCTGAGAGCCCAGAAGGGGATATATGGAAAGTTGAAGTTGAAGTGCCGCTTTCCAATCAAGAGATGTTGCAAGCAGGAGGAGTAAATGCTGCCAAACAGGTGTTGGAAAATGTATTAGATGCCAAGGTTACTGATGAAGGGATACAAACATTGGTGGAGACCCAAAACCTTAGCAGTAGTGGGGCGATATTTAAAGTGATGCTGCAAGGAGAAGATGGGGTAAGTCAGCTGAAGGAAACGATTTATGAAGATTTAGCGAATCAGGTCAATATAATAGATGGACCAAGCATCATAGAAATAAGCGGGCAGGTAGTGCGAGGGGAAGAATGGCCTTTGAAACTGCACAGCAATCCTTCAACAGGATACATGTGGAGAGTTGTGAATGCAGATGCAGAGTACTTTCAGGTAATTAATGAAAGTGAAATAGGTTCAAGCAATGGGATTGGGAAGCCGGAGGAACAAATACTGCGGTTTAGGGGAGTAAAAGATGGTGAGACGACATTGCGCCTTGCGTACATTCGCCCATGGGAGCCAAATGTGCAGTATAAAAACAAGATTACCTTGCAAAGCCAAGAACCGCTGCATGAGGTGCAAGATTTGAGTGATCCAAACATAGCAGCAAGTACTGAAATAGAGACGGCTGCGCTACCGTTGCTGGGTGAAATAGTATCCTCAACAACGGTTCTAGGAGATGGGGGAAGTTTGGGATTGCCGGCTTCTTTTGACTGGCGTTCGCAAGGAGTAGTAACTACGGTCAAGGATCAGCGTTCTTGCGGCAGCTGCTGGGCATTCGGCACGGTTGGAGTGATGGAATCAGCTATCTTGCGGGCCGGCGGACCTATCACTGATTTATCTGAGCAGTATCTCATCAACTGCAATGATTATGGGTATAGCTGCAATGGTGGCTGGTGGGCACATGATTTTCATTGGAATAGATATATCTCACCCCAAACGCAAGCCGGTGCAGTGCTTGAAAGTGCGCTGCCATATACAGCTGTTAATGGATCATGCTCACAGGCGTATAACCATCCCTATAGATTAGCAAGTTGGGCAATGATTGCCGGATATACGCTGCCAACTGTTGATCAACTAAAAAATGCCATCTATAATTATGGGCCTATTGCTGTAGCAGTCTGTGTGGGCAATGCTTTCCAAGCGTATAGCGGAGGCATATTTTCTACAAATGAATGCACCTCAGTGAACCATGCGGTAATCTTAACTGGATGGGATGATACCAACCAATACTGGGTTATGAAAAACTCATGGGGGACTGGCTGGGGCGAAAGCGGTTATATGCGTATTCGCTGGAATACTTCCAATATTGGATATGCTGCCTCTTATGTTGTTTATAATTCACCCACGCCTACAGTAACAAGCAGCGGTCCGACCAAAACTCCGACCAAAACTACCACCAAAACTCACACCATATCCACCCTAACGTTGACTCCCACAAAAACAAACACGCCAAACTCAACCACCAATGATGATTTCAATTATGCAACGAATGTTGTGTTGAATAATTACTCATATACTGCTTCTCAGTTTACAAATAGCGCTACTAATGCCGGCGATGATCCCATAATCCCTTGCATATACGGTACGGGATATAAAACGGTTTGGTATCGTTATGTAGCCCCAAACAATAATCCGGTAACTATCAGCACTCAAGGCAGCAACTATGATACGGTATTGGCGGTGTGGCGGGGGACGCGAGGATCTTTATCCAATATTGCTTGCAATGATGATATCAATTATCCATATAATGCGAATTCACAAATTATCACATCACTTACAGCTGGGCAGACATATTATATTGAGGTTGCTGGATATTACTCTGATAGTTATGGGCTGTTACAGTTAAATGTGCTAGCTTCAGGACCTACAAGTACGCCGACTCACACGCTTACGCCTACATTTACACGAACACCGACACCGACTTACACACGAACACCGACACCGACTTACACACGAACCCCAACACCGACTTACACACGAACACCAACCCCAACTTCTACAAAAACGCCAACTCCTACAAACACGTTTACACCAACCTACACGCCTACACCACCTTTGCCTCCTTCACCGCGTTTGATCGCACCAAGCGGTACTATTACCAGCACGAACTCGCCGGATTATCAATGGGCGGAAGTGGCGGGTGCGTTGGAGTATTATTTAGAAGTGTACAAAAGCTCAATGTTTCAGCCAATATCCACATCCGTTTCTACGGCGTATT
>DAOUFY010000062.1:0-19996 GCA_034429745.1 Anaerolineales bacterium | reverse complement strand
GAGTCATTTCTAGTCTCCTTTTTTAGTTTTGGTTAACTTAAGGATACTTCTGACTCACCGTTTTTGTTAAGGTTCTGCAATTTACAGAAAATATGTTACACCAACTTGTTAGATTGATTGATTTACTGTATAATGATGATATATGAAATGGTTATTATTATTGGTTGGTGTCTCTCTTATCTCAGTGGCAGTTATAGGGATGTACGTAACTGGCTTTACAGTATATTTAGGTAATGACCCTGAATCCTGCAATAATTGTCATGTGATGGATGCAGTTTATTCAAGCTGGTATCACGGTCAACATCGCCCATGGGCAGTATGCAATGATTGTCATACTCCCCATGATCTTATCCCTAAATATTATGTAAAAGCACTTTCGGGTTATCATCATGTGAGTGCCTTTACTTTGGGTAATTACCCTGCTGCAATTCGAGCAAAAGAATCTTCAAAACTGGTTATTCAAGAAAATTGCATTAGATGTCATGAAGATACTGTTGAAGATATTTTGGACGAGTATCATAATGCAGCAAATACTTGTTTTGCTTGTCATATTGAAGCAGGACATGGAGTGCGTGGTATAACCATTCAACCAGCACTTGTTACAGATAAACGATCAATTCCTTACTCAACTAAGTAAAGGAGTATTCCTATGGCGAATAAAGCAATACTTATAATTTTGTGTGGGGTAATTATTGCCCTCTCAGCTGCGTTAATTGGTGTATTATTGTTTATAAAAAACCAACCAGCAGCACCGAGAGGCGTATTGCCAATAGTTGAGATCGCTCCTATGGAACCTGATTCAGCGCGCTGGGGTATTAATTTCCCGCAAGAATATTCGACTTTTCTGCTTACATCAACCAATAATAAGGCTACGATTTATGGTGGATCAGAGCCCTACTCTAAATTGGAGAGAGACCCTCGGTTAGTAAAACTTTACGCAGGCTATAGTTTTAGCAAGGATTATAATGAAGAACGAGGCCATTTAAATTCTCTCATTGATGTGAGGGAGACAAAAAGGGTGAATGAAAAAACTGCTGGTACTTGTTATTCCTGTAAATCTGCTGATAATCCAAAGTTATGGGCAACAATGGGTATGGCTGAATATGACAGAACTTTGTTTTCAGAACTTGGAAAGGAGATCAGCTATCCAATTGGGTGTGCAAATTGCCACGAGGCAGGAACGATGAATCTGATAGTAACTAACCCTGCTTTACAGGAAGCGTTGGAAAGGCAAGGCAAAGACTGGAAGAAATTTACTCGCCAAGAAATGCGGACGGTGGTATGCGCAAATTGCCATGTAGAATATTACTTTCAGAAGGGAAGTAATTATCTTACCTTTCCATGGGAAAAAGGAACTCGCATTGAAGATATTGCTTCTTACTATGATGAAATGAATTTTTCGGATTGGCAGCATGCTGATTCAAAAGCTAATTTGATTAAGATGCAGCACCCAGACTATGAATTATTTACAGCTGACAGCACTCACTACAAAGCTGGGGTAGCTTGTGCAGATTGTCATATGCCTTATACCAGAATTGGAGCTGCAAAATTTTCCCAACACGATGTCAAGAGTCCTCTGCTTTCTCCAGAAACCTCGTGCGGTACCTGTCATACAGATGTAGATTATGTAGTTGACCGAGTTAAACTGATTCAAGATTCAGTTTGGGAAGCTCAAACCAGAGCTGAAGAGGCTCTGGTGGATGCTATTGAAGCTATTGCTAAAGCAGAAGAGACGACTACTCATTCGACTCTGTTAGATGAAGCGCGTAAGCTTCACCGCGAAGCACAACTGCGCTGGGATTTTGTTGCATCAGAAAATAGTATGGGGTTTCATAACTCGCAAGAAGCTTTACGTATCTTAACTGCAGCTACTGATCTTGCTCGTCAAGCTCAGATTATGGCATTAAAAGCCAGCAATGTACAGGAAATATCTTTGATAAGGTGATGAAATTTTATGAATTCGATTAATTACATCCAAGACCTGGCTCAATTATTAACCGAAATACCTTCCAACAGCATTCTCAGCCGAACTGTTCATAAAGATGAAAAAGTGAAAGTAATCCTTTTTAGTTTTGCTGTTGATCAGGAACTGTCGGAGCATACTGCTTCTGTAACAGCTCTGCTGCATTTTTTAGAAGGTGAGGCAGAGGTGAAGCTGGGTGAGCAAAATTTTCAATCACAGGCTGGCAGCTGGGCTTATTTGCCGCCTCACACGCCGCATTCTATTCGTGCCAAAACACCGCTGAAGATGCTCTTGTATATGCTGAGCAGTTAGAGGAAACCTAAAGTAAAGGATGAGAAAATTGATGATCTTTAAGAGAGCAAGTTGGCGACTTTTTTATAAAAGTATTGTTTTAACGTGGCTTGCATGGTTTGCCTCAGCTTTGCTGATAGGTTGCAGCACCACTGCTATGTCTAACAACAAGGAAAATGACGTTAACTCAGGCAACGCGAAAAAGCCCACTATCGCAATTGAAAAAGTATATGAGATAGAACCAAAAGCTTTAGCTGAGCGTATTAAGCAAGGAAAACCGCTGCGGATCATAGATGTGCGCGAACCTGAAGAAGTTCAAGAGCAGCCATTTATTGGAGCGGAGAATATCCCCTTAGATACACTGCCGCAGTATCTTAAAGAACTTAGCCCGCAGGAAGAAATAATCTTTGTTTGCCGTAGCGGAAGACGCTCGGCTTTGGCAGTAAAGTATTTGATCCAAGAGGGATTTGATAATGTTAAAACTCTCAAAGGTGGAATTGGCGCATGGCTTAACGAGGGTGAGCCGCTCTTAACGGCAACCCCTTAAAGTCAGGCATTAAAGCTACCAGAAGATTTTTGCACCTCAGATAATGGGCGAAGTGTAAAAGGTCCTGCGGGGGAAGGCGTCCATGTAACCCAACCGGCTTTGCGCAATAAGCGGCGGTAAGCAGCAATGAGATAATAGCCTAAACGATTGCCTTGATTGTTATTGACAGCCTGGGTATTACGCTGGAGCAGACATCGTTTAAGGTCGGCCGGCGTTTTGCCTTTAAAAAGGGTTAGTCCACTTCCTACCATACTGCGGATGTGAGAGTCACTAGAACCTATCTCGGCAAGCATTAATTGTTTGTTTAACTGAGCAGCTGCTTGATTGCTGCCCCAATGCAGCAAACCGGCGTTCACTGTCTCAATGCCGACAATTGTCTCACGCAATTGTGAGACCTTGAGAAGTTGGGTGAGCTTTTTTGCTCCAACACTGGGAACAGCTAAGGCTAAAGGATGAGGCACTATGCAAATGCCATTTTGTTCCGCAACTTTTTCGATGGTAACTTCGATGGGCAGTTTTGCAGGGATAGGGTTCTCAATGAACAGAGCAATGAGATGCCCATCGGCAGTTGAAATTTCACAACCAGGGATGACTGCGATTCCAAATCGGATACCTAGATAGACAGCAAGCTCTGCTCCCTTTAAGGTATCGTGATCGGTGATGGCGATAATATCTAATTTCGCGTATCGGGCGGCCTGTTCTAAAATGGCTTGGACAGTGGCGGATCCATCCCAGCTGTAAGTTGTGTGGATATGTAAGTCAGCTTTACCCATAATGTTTCCTTGTAAAGAGAAGATTAAGAGAATGAAGCTTGTTTTTGGCGTTTATCGTGGATTACTTGTTCGTAGTCTTGAATGAGTTTATCGAATATTGAATCCCATGTTAATGTTTGAGCAAAAGAACAAGCATTGCGACGGAGAGAGGTGGTTAATTCAGGGTTATTTAGTAAAAGCTGCAGCTGATCAAGCATAGACTCAATAGAATGAGCTTCGAAAAGTAAACCTGTTTGAAGGTGTGTAACATAATCGGTTACGCCACCAGAGTTAGGTGCAATGACTGCGAGACCACTTGCCATCGCTTCTAAAACGACATTGCCAAAGGTTTCATTGGCACCAGGAAAGACAAAGATATCACTGCTGGCGTAAGCTTTTGCCAGCTGTTCACCTCTCATGAAACCGCCAAAATAGGTCGGGGTATGAGCAAACAAATGCTCGAGTTCATTGCGCTGGGGACCATCTCCGATAATGGCAAGGCGTACATCGTTGAAACGTTCAAGAATTTTTCTTAACCAACCAATGCGTTTTTCTGTTGAGAGGCGCCCAACATACAACAGGAGCTTTTTATGCGGCTCACCCTGACTGAGCGTACAGCGCATATTGTCGTCGAATTTGGAAGGCGAAAAGAGATTTCCATCTACCCCTCTGCCCCATACTTTAATCCGTTGGAATTGATTGGCGATCAGTTCCTGTTTAGTAAAGTGGGAAGGAGCGAAATTTAGGTCAGCTTGGTTATGAATTGAGCGCAGGTATGCCCATATAATTGGGCTAAGATAGCCTACGCCCCAACAGTTAGCATAGCCGGCTAAATCGGTTTGGTAGGACGCAGTAACAGGGATATTCTTCTGCAAACCGTACCACAAGCCTGCTAAACATAGTGAGAATGGGTTGATTAGATGGATAATATCCGGTTTGAAAGCATCGAGCTGTTCCGAAACATTTACGATTGGAGGGACGATTTGTAAATCCGGGTACATAGGCAGAGGAAAACCAGACAAACCAATGACAGGGGTGGAGGCATATTGTTTAGGTCCCCCTGAGGGAGCAAAAAGGATGCTGGGATGCCCGCGTTCTTGAAGATAAGTAAGCAAACGGCAGGTAGTGTTGACCACCCCGTCAATTTTTGGAATAAATACTTCGCTGAAAAGAGCAATTCTCACAATAACCTCCAGCGGTGATCTGTATGTACAGCCTAACGATACCAAAGGATTGTTAAGGAAGTGTTATGGGAAATTAAACAGATTGATATTAACAGGTAAAGAAAAGGTTAAGGAAAGAAGATAAAAGTCGGTTATAATTAATTTATCAACTTGCAGGAGGAAACAGCATGACTAAACCTACAGCTAAAGTAATTCACTATACAAAAGTTGAAGCACAAAAGTTTGGGGCAGAGGCACCGGGCGCCTCTATTCGCTGGCTTATTGATGATGAGCATGATGGAGCACCTTATTATGCCCTGCGGATGATTGAGATTGAGCCGGGAGGACATTCACCTCAGCATGGGCACCCCTTTGAGCATGAAAATTTTGTGGTTGAGGGAAAGGGACGTGTGTTAATTGAAGGCAAGTGGTATGATCTGCAGCCAGGTGATGTAGTGTTTGTACCGCCAAATATAGAGCATCAGTATGTGAATGCCGGCGATACGACCTTTCGATTTTTATGTGGCATACCGGTTAAAAAATACTTGCCCCAGTAGTGAACGATTAGAAGAACGTGATTGTTAATCTTTATGAAGCCCGAAGTCGCAGCAAAATTGTTGGAGTTGAATCGGGTGTTTTATGAGGCAATGGGCAGTTCCTTTTCACAAACCCGGCAACGCTTGCAGCCGGGAGTGAAAAAAATTCTTTCTCTCATTCCGCAACATAGCAGCATTCTTGACATTGGTTGTGGAAATGGATGGATTGTACGTGAGCTAGATCGGCTTGGCTTTAAGGGGAGTTACGTTGGTGTTGATGCAAGCCAGACTTTGTTAAATGAAGCGAGGAAATATTTAAGCGCTGCTATAAAAACCGATTTCATAGAAGCAGATATTGCAGTTAGCGGTTGGGAAAAATTATTGCCTACATCCTCTTATGATATATTGTGTGCTTTTGCTGTTTTTCATCATTTGCCTAGCAAAGCTTTGCGGATGGAGTTGTATCAAACGCTGCGAAAAATGATAAGAAGTGGAGGAGCATTTTTTCACTCTTATTGGCAGCCGTTGAAGAGCTCAAAAATGCGGCATCGCATCCAACCATGGGCTTTGATAGGCTTGAGGCAAGAAGATGTAGAGGAGGGAGATTATCTTTTAGATTGGCGGCATGGGAGCTATGGCTTGCGCTATGTACACCATACTTCGCCCAATGAACTGCTAGAAGCAGCCGAGAGGTGCGGCTTTGTACTTGAGAAAGAGTTTTATAGTGATGGGGAGAACAATCAATTGGGTTATTACCAGATCTGGCGGCCTCGTCCAACTTAAGGTTATTCAATTTGGAGTATAATCAACTTGTGAAAGTACTTGTCATATCCGATGTTCATGCTAATCTAACTGCCTTAGAAGCAGTGTTGAAAGATGCTGGAGACTTTGATGAAGTATGGTGTTTGGGAGATATCACCGGTTATGGTCCTGATCCTAATGAGTGCATAGAGCGCGTGCGCAGTTTGCCTAACCTAACATGTCTCAGTGGCAATCATGACCAAGCCGTCTTGAATCGAATATCCCTTCTGGACTTCAATGATGAAGCGCGTTATGCTGTGATGTGGACCTCCAACGTCATCAGCAAAGAAAATTTTCTCTTTTTATCTTCCCAGCCAACATTTACAACGATTGGAGACTATACGTTAGCACATGCAAGCCCGCGTCATCCTATTTGGGAATATATTCTCGATACTCAAATCGCAAAGGTGAATTTTAATCACTTTAAGACATCTTTTTGTTTGGTTGGGCACACGCATTTACCTCTGCTCTTTTATCAAAATGGCAAACACCAAGTCTTAATGGATGTTCCGCAGGCTGAAGAATGGATTACCTTGTCTGGGCGGTGTATTATTAACCCCGGCTCAGTGGGTCAACCGAGGGATCATAATCCTTTAGCCTCTTATCTTATTCTTGATCCGCTGGAGCGAATGGTGCAATATCGGCGGGTGGCTTATGATATAGCTGCTGTGCAAAAACGAATGCTGCAAGTAGGTCTTCCCTATCGCCATGTCGCCCGCTTAAGTAATGGATATTAATTAATAAACGCAGGCAGTGGTTGTATGAAAAGGAGGAAGAAAATGAACAAACTTGTCGTTCTGATGAGAACAGCGACTTTAGGATGTCTCATCCTCTCGTTTTGGGGATGTGGGAGTGTTCCAGTAGCGCAGCGTTCAGTACCTAGCAAGGCAAATCCTACAGCGAATTTTGATTTTGCACAGGAAGAAGCTGCACCCGCTCCGATGGAGCCGGCTGCTCCAATGTCTCAGAAAGGTGCGGTAGCCGAATCTGTGCCGCAAAAACCAGCCAAACGCCTAGTGATAAAAAACGTTGATATGGCGGTTGTGGCTGAAGATCCAATCAAGTCAATGAAAGCTTTTGCGGCATTAGCTGAAAGACTGGGCGGCTTTGTGGTTGAATCCAATCAATATAAACACACGTTGTCAGATGGGACGGAAGTGCCTCAAGGAAACATCACCATTAGAGTGCCGGCAGAAAAGCTGGACGAAGTGCTTGAAGAAATAAGAAATCAAGTTGTTGAAGTGCAGCGTGAAAATATCAGCGGGCAAGATGTAACGCAAGAATATACTGATTTGCAATCCCGACTTCGCAACTTAGAAGCTGCTGAGAAAGAATTAAAGCGCATCATGGAGCAAGCCTACAGCACAGAAGATGTAATGAAGGTCTATAATCAATTGGTGCAGATTCGCGAACAGATCGAAGTTGTGAAAGGGCAGATTCAATACTACGAGACCGCAGCCGCGTTATCTGCGATAAAGATTGAAATTATAGCAAAAGCTACAGTTCAGCCGGTTACTATTGGGGGCTGGCAGCCGGTAGGAATAGCGCGGGATGCGATTCAAGCGCTAATTGAGGCGCTGAAAGGTGTGATTACGGCAGCAATTTGGCTGGTACTATTTGTTATACCGCTGCTCATTGTCATAGCAATACCTTTTGTTATTTTATTCTATATCCTGCGCCGTATATGGAAGCGACGAAAGGCAAACAAAGCACTACAAAGTGGAAATGGGATGCAACCTTCAAAGGAAGAAGAGAAGCCATCATAAACAGTGAAAGAACTCGCTCAACTTGCCTATGAATTATTTGGGGTTCAACTCAACGCGAAACAATTGGCAGCGTTAGAAAAATACGAAAAAGAGCTGCTGATTTGGAACGCAAAATATAACTTGACTGCTATCCGTGAGCCAGCGCAAATTCGGAGCAAGCATTTTTTAGATTCGATAAGCGGTGCGCTGGCTTTACGCGGTTCTGTCTGCCGCAAGATCATTGATGTGGGAACTGGTGCAGGATTTCCGGGTATTCCCTTAAAAATTATCATGCCTGAGATTCAGCTCACTTTGGTGGATTCAGTAGAGAAGAAAGTCATGTTTTGCAGACACATTGTGGAAACCCTGAACTTAAAAGGAGTACAATGCATTAAAGCTCGGGCTGAGGAGCTAGGACAAATGGCACAGCACCGCGAACAGTATGATTGGGCTTGCGGGAGAGCGGTAGCGGTGCTGCCGGTGCTGTTGGAATATCTATTGCCTCTTGTATCTGTTGGCGGGCATGTTTTGGCTATGAAAGGGGAAAGCGCGGCAGCTGAAGTGCAGCAAAGCGATTATGCTTCACGACTATTGGGGGGGCGTGTTAGGCAATTAATACCTGTTACCCTGCCGGGGGTAGTAGAGCAGCATTATCTCGTTGTGATAGACAAGGTGGCTGCTACTGTACCTGCCTATCCACGGCGGGTGGGCGTTCCGGCAAAACATCCCTTGCTGGAGAAAGCCTTGACTTAATAATAAGGCATTTGAGGATCAACATCCTTAGCCCAAGCGACTATTCCCCCTTTAAGGTTTTTGACATTGGAAAAACCTGCCCTGGTGAGCTGTTCTAGAGCTAATGCAGAGCGTTTACCGGAGCGGCAATACACGACAAGCTCGGCAGCTGTTTGGAGCTCACTCATTCGAGCTGCTAATTCACCCAGAGGGATGTTTATAGAATGCGGAAGGGCGCATATTTCGCGTTCATTTGGTTCGCGTACATCCAGCAAGGTGATAGGTTTTCCTTGAGAAATAAAATGGGCTAGGTCTTGAGGTGAAATATCCCATTCAGAATCAGTGGAATCGTGATCTTCACCGTTGACTGGAACACCACAAAAGTCTTCATAGTCAATGAGGGAAGTTATTATAGGGTGCTCACCGCAGACAGGGCATTGAGGGTTCTTGTGCAGGCGAATAATATCGAAATCCATATCAAGAGCAGAATAAAGAAGCAAGCGGTTTTTTAAAGGTTCTCCAATGTTCAAGATAAGCTTAATGGTTTCAGTTGCTTGAATAGCACCGATAATGCCCGGCAATACACCGAGCACACCGCTTTCACCACAGGAGAGAACACTGGCGGGAGGAGGGGGTTCAGGAAAGATGCAGCGATAACATGCCCCATCTCGACCATCAAAAACGCTGGCTTGGCCATCAAAGCGTAAAATTGCACCATAGACATTGGGTTTGCCTAACAACACGCATAAGTCGTTGGTTAGGTAGCGAGTAGAGAAGTTGTCGGAACAGTCAACGAGTATGTCGTAACCATCTTTCATAATATCCATCGCATTGGCGGAGGTAAAGGGCTCAGGATAGGTGATAATCTCTACTTCGGGGTTAATGTCGTGCAGACGTTCGCGGGCAGAGTCAACTTTTAGTCTGCCTATGGAATGGTGTCCGTGGAGGATTTGGCGCTGCAAGTTGGAATAGTCAACTACATCATAATCTACAATACCTAACTTTCCTATGCCTGCTGCAGCTAAATAGAGCGAAACTGGTGAACCAAGTCCCCCTATGCCAATGATCAGCACAGAAGCAGCCCGCAGCTTTTGCTGTCCTGTTGCACCAATTTCCGGCAATAGGATGTGCCGGGAATATTGCATGATTTGTTTCTTTGTGAGGGGAGGCAGCTCACTCATGAAACTCTTCAACTTGGTAGGTTGCCACTTGCAGGTGTTTTTTGCGCCATAAATCTGGCTCAGCGCCCATTTTTTCACAGAGATGACTGAGGAAAGTTTCGGGTTCAGGAAGTTTTTCCCATACTTGAGGCAAAAAGGTAGCTTTTCTAAATCCATCTCTTAATACAACGCCATCAATATGAGGACGAAGTTTTTGAATGAGATCCTGAGCATTTTCATACACTAGAGGCGTAGGGCGTGTAAGCCGGGAGATCTCTATTTGGATTTGATCTAGTTCACTCGGTTTCACGGGTGGAAAACGATAATCATGCAAAGCTGCGTCTAGGGTATGCTCGCGTACATCTTCTGCCAGAGGACGGTAAGCTTCTAGAGTTCCGATACAACCGCGTAGAGCACCAAACTTCGTTAAGGTTACAAAAGAGGCGCCGTTTTCTTTTAAAGGAGGTGACAAAGAGTCGAGATGCAAGGTTGGCAACGGTTTCCCTTGAGTACCAAGTTCTAATGTTTGACGAGAAAGCTTCAGTAAGAATTGTCTTTCTTCGGGCGTGAGGGGTGAATTGGGCATAAACTTTGCACCTCCTAGGTTGCTGCAGTAGTCTCATTCATCATCATACAACGTGCTGAAAAAGAAGTCAAGTTTTTTCTGGGTTGGGTTTGACGGAAAACGTAAAAAAGAGTAGGATTATAATCATGGATCAGGTATCTCAAGTTAACCGTTCAAGTGAGCAGCAGGCAGACCCCTTAAGTGAAACGTGGAGCATTATTTGGCGGGTGATATTGATGGCAACATTTCTGGCGACGCTGTACACGGCTTGGTCTCCTAGCGGGTTGTTTTCTGAAGCTGCTGTAGCAGCTGTTCCCTATAAGGAAGAAGAGGGGGGAAAACAATCTTCTGCCTTTGTAAGCACACCAACGCCGCGCTCAATAAGGGTAGGTATTATTGCTGGGCACTGGGGCAATGATTCAGGGGCAGTGTGTGCAGATGGCTTGAAAGAAGTTGAGGTAAATTTGGCGGTTGCTGCACTAGCCCAGAAAATGCTGGTAAATGAGGGAGTGCCAGTGGATCTGCTAAAGGAAAAAGATCCGCGCTTGAATGGCTATAACGGAACGCTGCTGCTTTCTATTCATGCAGATTCCTGCGACTACATTAATGACGCGGCTAGCGGTTTCAAGATCGCCGGCAATGACAATGCTGATAGCAGCAACCGGCTGGTACCATGCTTGAATGAGAACTATGAGAAGGTTACTGGGTTAAAGCGCCATCCTTCAAGCATCACACATGATATGACTGAGTATCACGCCTTTGATAAAATATCAGCGGATACTCCGGCAGCAATCATCGAGGTGGGTTTTCTCAATCTTGATCGGCAAATACTAACCCAAAGGCCGGATGTGATAGCCAAAGGTGTGGTAGAAGGATTGAAGTGTTTTCTCAATTACGGGGAAGTTGAATCCGATCACAGCGATGATTTAGCTCCAGCACAGCCATGACTTTAGACAAACAGCAAGCGTTTATCCAAGCTCTGCAAGCTGCTCAGGCAGCATTAAAAAGGGGCGAATGGCTAGCCGCGCGTCGGTGGGCAGAGAAAGCAATTATCATTGACGGCAACCGCGAAGAGCCATGGCTTATCTTAGCTCGTTGTGCCAGCACAAAAGCAAGCATAGAATATCTTAAACGGGCATTGGAGATTAACCCAAAAAGTCAGCGAGCCCGACAAGGCATGCGCTGGGCAGTGCGCCGCCTGCGCCAGGAAGAGGCACAAGGAACAAACGCCGAACTGTCTTTGGAAGCTGCTCTACATCCAGCAAACCCGCCTAATTCAATAAAAAACTCATCTTTGTTACTATCTAATGCCAAAAGAAAGTGGCTTTGGATGTTACCGTTGGTGGTGCTGCTTTTGGTGGGCTCAGCTTGGTTTGTGTATCCCCCCATACTGCGTGCCTTTGGAAGCTCTGCGCATTTTATCCCTGACAATCAACAATGGATATTTCCTACATTAACACCAACATATACGGCAACCCCAACCCTAACACCATCATCAACGGCAACTTTTACCCCTACAAACACACCGACTGAAACGCCAACCAACACACCGACAGAGACGCCTACCGAAACACCAACAAATACTCCAACAGAAACACCGACCGAGACGCCGACGGAAATACCGACGGAAACAGCTACTTTTACCATGACTCCTACTGCTTTGCCTACGGAGACGCCGCTGCCGACGTTGACGCTAACCCCTACCCCTCCAACTCTTCCGCGTGGGGTAGGCGATAGCAGCAAATGGATTGATGTTGATCTCACAACCCAACGGCTTTTTGCGTATGAAGGAAGAACTTTGGTGCGCCAATTTCTTATGTCTTCCGGCGCGCCGCAAACACCCACTAAGGCTGGGCTGTTTCGCATTTATGCGAAAAATAAATCCAATAATATGGCAAGCCAGAACTATGATGTGCCGGCAGTGCCTTATGTGCTTTTCTATGATGGGGATTTTGCTGTGCATGGGGCTTACTGGCACAACGATTTTGGAACACCTGTTAGTCACGGATGCATCAACTTACGCGTAGAAGACGCACGCTGGCTTTTCGATTGGGCGGCTGTTGGAATGTTAATTCACATCCATTATTGATTAATTCACATGATAGTTTATGAAATTTGGGAATGCCAAGCGGAGGGGTGTAAATTTCGCTTTCCTGTAGGTGAGGAAGAGAAACAGCGACGTTGGAAGGAACGTTGCCCGCGTTGCGGAGCTCCGATTTTGATGGAAGCACGATATGAACTGCCAGAAGAGGCGGGACAAGCGAATCGCAATGAACCCGAATACGATTGTAAAGTGCACTTTGCAGGATTGTTAGACAATATACGCAGTGCATGGAATGTAGGATCAATGCTGCGCAGTGCGGATGGGGCTGGGTTTCGGCATCTTTATTTATGTGGCATGACGCCAACACCACATCATCCTAGAGTCGTGAACACGTCTTTGGGGGCTGAGGAGTATATTTCCTGGAGTTACCATCCCAATTCTGTAGAACTAGTGCGCGGGTTAAAAGCAGAAGGAAAAAAGCTGATAGCCTTGGAATGCGGCGAGCTGGCAAGTCGTTTTACACCAATGTCAATTTTTTCAGCTGTGCCAATAACCAATGGGGATCAAGGAACTGCGGATGTTGTGTTGATGGTTGGCAATGAAAAATATGGGCTTGATCCAGCTCTGCTTGATCTGTGTGATCAAGTGCTGACAATACATATGATGGGCAAAAAGGCCTCATTGAATGTAGCAGTTGCCTTCGGAATAGCAACTTATTGGTTAGTAAAACAATATACATATTCAGACTATTGATAAGGATGCTGGATTATGCTAGTCTTAAAACTTGCTGAAGTGAGGCGGGGCAGCAGAGAAAGTTTGGCATACTTTATGCTATAATCATTTAAGAATATCCCAAGCAAATCTCTTTTACTCACCTAAAAAAATATGTCTTTTGTACACATCCATGTACACTCCACTTATTCCATATTAGATGGACTTTGCAGCGTCAAAGCTTTAGTGCGGCGAGCAGCAGAATTGGGCATGCCTGCCATAGCGTTGACTGATCACGGGGTTATGTTCGGCGCAATTGAGTTTTATCACGCAGCAATCAAAGCCGGCATTAAACCCATTATTGGGTTAGAGACTTACCTAGCTCCTCGCAGCATGACGGATCGCGATTCAATCCAAGATCGCAAACCGAGCCATATTCTCTTGATCGCAGAAAACGAAACAGGCTATCAGAACCTGTTAAAGATTGCAAGTGCCTCACAGTTGGAGGGTTTTTATTATTACCCCCGCATAGATCATGATTTTTTAGCTCAACACAAAGAAGGGATTATCGCTACAACGGGCTGCATGAGCAGTGAGATATCGCATGCTATTCTGCAGGGTACGCCTGAGCTCGTGCATAAAAAACTGGACTGGTACTTTCAAGTCTTTGGAAGAGAGAATTTCTTTTTTGAATTACAGCACCATAATATTCCTGAACTGCATAAATTAAATCAGCATTTAATTGAGCTTGGCAAACATTACAACGCTCATTTTGTAGCAGCCAATGATGTGCATTACTTGAAGCCGGAAGACAATCGGCTGCAGGATGTTTTATTATGCCTGCAAACCGGCAAGGTGCTGAGTGATCCAAACCGAATGCGGATGACTGACAACACGTATTATCTGCGCAGTCCACAAGAGATGAAGGAATTGTTTGGTAATGTACCTGGGGCAATTGAGAATACGCTTGCTATTGCAGAACGCTGCAATGTGGACTTGAGTTTTAAAGGGTATCACCTGCCACATTTTGATGTGCCGGCTGGGTATGATGCTGAGTCGTATTTGCGCAAGCTGTGTTATGAAGGTTTAACTGCCCGTTATGGGGCAGTGGAGAAAGACTCGGCGCCGCGGCAACGCTTGGATTATGAGTTGGATGTGATCCATCGTATGGGGTTTGATGCCTATTTCTTGATTGTATGGGATTTGTGCCGTTTTGCTCGTCAAAAGGGGATTTGGTACAATACCCGCGGTTCGGGTGCCGGCTCAATTGTGGCTTATACGTTGGAAATTACCAATATTGATCCGTTGGCGCATGGATTGATCTTTGAACGGTTTCTTAACCCCGGCAGGATAACAATGCCGGATATTGATTTGGATTTTCAAGACGATCGCCGCTTTGAGATGATGGAGTATTGTGCCAACAAGTATGGTGCAGATAAAGTTGCCCAAATCATTACCTTCAACACGATGAAAGCACGGGCAGCTATCCGCGATGTGGGCCGGGTGATGGAAATTCCTCTTGGTGAGGTGGATAAGATCGCAAAACTAATCCCTTCCACATCACCATCCATCGAGGATGCCTTGCAGAACGTCATTGAATTTAAGCAGGTGTATGAAGAAGCTTCTCGCAAAGAAGAAAAACGCTATATTAAAGAGCTGATTGATATTGCTGCCCAAATGGTAGGAGTTGTACGCAGTGTGGGCACTCATGCTGCCGGGGTTGTCATCACGGATAAGCCGCTGGTGGATTATTTGCCTTTGCACCGCCCAACGGGCAGTGCGGAAGAAACGCCGATTAAGACGGTTACCCAATATGAAATGAACAACCTCGCTGACTTGGGGCTTTTGAAGGTAGATTTTCTTGGGTTGGTTACGTTGACAATTATGGAGCGGGCTATTGCCTTAATCAAGCAAAGAACGGGCAAAGAATACAATCTCAGCAATATTCCGCTTGATGATCCCAAAGCTTTTGAACTTTTAGGCAAAGGGGAGACGTTGGGTGTATTTCAGGTGGAAAGTGCAGGTATGCGCCGTTACTTAGTAGAAATGAAGCCCAAAAGTCTTGATAATGTTATTGCCATGGTTGCCCTATATCGTCCCGGTCCAATGGATTTTATCCCTCAGTACATCCGCAGGATGCATAATGAAGAAGCTGTAGAATACTTGCACCCGGCAATGGAGCCGATCTTCAAAGAAACTTATGGTATTCCTGTCTATCAAGAGCAAATTATGCGAGCTGCGGTTGAATTAGCCGGGTACACTGCCTCGGAAGCAGACGAGCTGCGCAAGGCGATCAGCAAAAAACAAAATGACCAACTCCTCAAACACCAAGAAAAATTTGTCAATGGGGCAGCTGCTCTTGGCAAGGTACCGCCCGAGACCGCTAAAGTGATCTTTGAAAACTGGGAAAAATTCGCTCGCTACGGTTTCAATAAAGCTCATGCTGCGGATTATGGCATTATTTCGGTGCAAACGGCTTATCTTAAGGCGAATTATCCAGTGGAATATATGACTGCCCTTATCTCTGCTAATAAAAATGACACTGCCAAGGTAGCTTTATATATAGCTGATTGCCGGCGTATGGGCATTGATGTGCTTCCGCCGGATATTAATGCCAGCGAATGGGATTTCACCATTGAAGATGTCGTGGATAAGCGCAAGAAAAAACGGGCAGTCATCCGCTTTGGGTTAGGGGCGATTAAAAATGTCGGCCAGGGGCATGTGGAACTTATTCTGAAAGCCAGAAAGGAGGGGGGGCGGTTTAAAGATCTTAATGATTTAGCAGAAAGAGTAGATTTGCGTGCAGTCGGAAAACGACCTTTGGAGTGCATGATAAAGGTTGGAGCATTGGATCAATTCGGTTCGCGCAAAGCTATGCTTGAGGCAATAGATCGCATTGTGGCAATCAGCGAAGTTTCTTTTGAAGCCGCTAGAAGAGGACAAATGTCTTTATTCGAAGTTGCACCGATGGCGATAGATCGAATTGAATTGGCGGCGGCAGATGATGTTTCACCCCGCGATTATATGCAGTGGGAACGCGAACTGCTTGGGTTGTATGTTTCGGCTCATCCACTTCAAAAACATGTAGCATTACTGGAAAAGGTGGTTTCCCATTATTCGGCACAGTTGCAGGAGGCAAGTGCAGAAGAGCGCGTGCGTGTGGCTGGCTTGGTATGCTCATCCCGTTCGCATCAGACGAAAAATGGCAAGCTTATGGGCTTCGCAACTATAGAGGATATTCAAGGAACGATTGACTTAGTTATTTTCCCAAAGGCATGGGAAGACTATCATCATTTGCTTGAGCCTGAAAAGCTTATTTTGGTTGAGGGTAAGGTGGACCAAGAAGGCAGTGAGCCGAAAATCATCGTGGATAAGATCTATACTGAATTAAATGTTGTTGAACCACTTCCGCAAGCTCGAAGCGTGCCTGTCAGTAACATTGTTGAAGCTTTTGAGAATGAAGATGAATTTTTATCTAGCGATGATGCAGCGTCAGATGAGGTCGAAAATGACGCAATAACAACAGATGATGCAGCTGCTATGAACGAGGAAAAAAACCAACATCATATCCCTGTAGAGGATGTTTCTAAATCTTTGCTGACTGCTGCAGTATATGATAATCCTTTAAACACTGCGCAATCTTTGCCGACCTCAGTTGTGAGAGACAAAACACCGGAGACTAACCTAGAATCAGCAGAGCAGCCGCTAGCCCAGCTTGGTGATTCTGAAGATAAACCGCGGCGGATGAATGGCACTCAACCACAAGCGGCGGCCCAACCTATATTGCCGCCGGCAACAGAGGGGCGTATCCATCAGAAAATTACCCTCATCACTGTCAACCTGTATTCCAATGGCGATAAGAAAAGGGATGAGCTGCGTCTGCGGCGCATTTTTGGCACTCTCATCTCTCATCCTGGTAGCGATAAATTTATCTTTAATATCGTGGAAAAAAATAAACGATATCGGATCGAGTTCCCAAACTATACTACGGGCTACAATGAAGCTTTAATGGAGGAATTAAGAGGTATTGTGAGAGAAGAAGATATTTCCATCGAAGAATTGGCTATTGGCTAGAAACGAAGTTAGCGAGTAGCTGCTCTGCAGCTAGCCTTCAGCAAGTAGGGGTGAGAAGATAGAATATTATCTCTTGAAAGTCAAGCGGTGTGCTAAATATACTGAGGAAGGGTGAAATAGAAAGTAGCGCCTTTTTCTGGGTATCCTTCGGCCCACACGCGGCCGCCATGGCGCACAATGATGCGTTGAACTGTGGCTAAGCCGACTCCATTTCCTTCAAATTCTTGGTTTGAATGCAAGCGTTGAAAAACAGAAAAGAGCTTATCAGCGTATTCCATGTTGAAACCAACCCCATTGTCTTTGATATAAAAGACAGATTCACCTTCTTGAAAGGTTCTGCCGAATTCAATTATTGCGTGGGGTTGTTTGCTAGTGTACTTCAACGCATTGCTGATCAGGTTTTCTAGAACGATTTGGATTAAGTTCTCATCAGCGAATGCGATGAGGTCCGGCTCTACCTTAAAAGATACTTGGCGATCAGGCTGTTGAACAGACATTTGTTGGAAGATGTTTAATGCAAGCTCGCTAAGATGTACAGTAGTGCGCCTTAGTTCTGCGCGAGTAACCCGCGAAAGATAAAGCAAATCATCAATTAATTGCCCCATACGGTTGATGTTGACAATAATTCGTTGAAACAGATCTTGGGCTTCTTCTGGCAGTTGATTAATATATTCTTCTAAAAGTATGTGGGCAAAGCCATCAATCCGACGCAAAGGAGCCCGCAAGTCGTGGGAAACTGAATAAGAAAAGGCGCCAAGTTCATCTAAAGCTGCTTGCAACTGAGCGGTGCGTTCTTTAACTCGCTCCTCTAGCTGCTCTTTGCTTTCCTGCAAAACGCGTTCATAAGCCTTGCGTTCTGTAATGTCGAGCAAAATGCCGCGGATGCCTATCGTTTCTCCTTGAACAATCAATGGTGCTGAAGATAGAAAAGCGGGGAAGGTACTTCCATCCTGCCGCAGACAAGTATATTCTGTTTTTGAGTGAATGCGTTGAATGATTACCCGCTGTAAATTTTGTCGTGCCCGCTCGCGATCCGCCGGGACAATCATCTCTAAGGCTGTTTTTTGAGTGTAGTCAAAGTTATGAGGGAAGCCGAAAAGCTCTAGACCTTGCTGGTTGACAAAGGTAAAGCGACCTTCACGATCCGTTTCATAAACGACAAGAGGAAGTAATTGGACTAATTCGCGGAAGCGCTGCTCGCTTGCACGCAATGCCTCTTCAGCAAGCTGTTGCTGGGTAATGTCTTCTATGAGGGAGATATAATAGTCAGGTGAGCCATCCGGCTGGCGAACGCAATAGGTGGAAACACGGGCATGAATGATCTGCCCATCCTTGCGAAGATAACGTTTTGAGATGTTCACAAAAGATTCTTGGGGGTTAAGGCCAGCTTTTTCAATTTGCGCTAATTCATTAAATTTATCCTCTTGAGGGGTAATATCTAGCCAGCTAAGCGAGAGCAGTTCTTTGCGGCTGTAGCCCAGCATTTCACATAGCTTATCGTTGACTTCAATCCAATGCTGTTGAGCATCTGTTATAGCAGCACCTACGAGTGGCAGTTCAAAGAATTTTTTAAAGCGGGTTTCTGTTTTGGTTAGGGCTGTTTGCACAAGTTTTTGCTCATGAATGTCAATGACGAAGCCAGAAAAAGCTTCAATACTGCCATTAGGTGAATAGATAGGGGATACATGCAACTCTACCCAAAAAATTGAGCCGTCTTTGCGTACATATCTTTTTTCTATCGAATACTTGGAAATTTTTCCTTCCAGCAAAGCTCTCATTTTTTCTTTGGATACAGGTATGTCTTCGGGGTAAGTAATGTCGGTGTTTGTTAATTGCAAAAGTTCTTGTTGAGTATAACCGGTCATGTCCAGCATACGCTGATTGACATGGATGAATTTACCTTGTAAATTGGCAAGCGCAATACCAACACTTGAAGTTTCGAAAATAGCATTAAGGCGAGCTTGGTTCTGGGCAAGCGCCAATTCTGCCAGCTTGCGCTGATGAATATCAATGTGAGTACCCAAAACACGCAAGGGCTCACCAGTTTCATCGCGTTCAGCTACGTGTCCATGCACGTACATCCATTGATATTCACCATCCTTACGATGCATACGCGCCTCGAAGGAGAAATCGTCGCATCCCGGCTGAAAGACAGTATTAATGATTTGTTCAGTGTTCTCGCGATCTTGAGGATGGATTATGGAAAATAAAAAGGTTGTGGTAGAAGGCATATTGTTAGGTTCATAACCTAACATCGTGTACCAGGTCGGTGTTAGGTAAACTTTGTAATTTGTTACATCCCAATCAAAAATTCCATGACTGGCACTGTCAAGAGCTTGCATAATTCGCTGTTCGTTTTCTTTGAGTGCTTTTTCCACGCGTTGGCGCTGTTGGATCTCTTGAAGCAAGCGTTTGTTATGTTGGCGCAAGCTTTGAATGACCACCAAATAGAGGAGAATAATCAATAACCCGATAATGACTGACCAAAATGCAACGCGCTGGAACAAGGCTTGGGTCTGTAACCTGGATTGGCGCAGGTAAATTCCACTTCCTAAGAAGCACTCAACTTCCGGCAAGCCAATCACATAGGAGATTTTTTCCTCTTCTTCTTTTGAATAAGGAGACGGATAATAGTAATAATAAAAATCTCCTTCTGGGGATCGTTGAGCTACTTGAATAATTTCTCGCACAATATATTTGCCGCGCACATCCTTCAGGTTCCATTGATTGACGTTTTCGCGTTCAGGGAAAAATGGCTGAACAAGCAATGTTCCGTCGTATTTTCCTAAAAATACGTAGTTATCCCCAAATTCATCTTGATATATCATCGAACGCAGCCGTTCGCTTATTTGCTGAATAGCTTCCTCTTGGGATATTTCTCCATTTACTTTGCGAGCGATTATATTTTTTAT
>DAOUFY010000061.1:0-8168 GCA_034429745.1 Anaerolineales bacterium | reverse complement strand
GCGTATATTTTGATGCCCCCCTTGATCCTTCTAGTGGCAGACTTTTAGCAACCGCAAAACTTATCCCTGATCGCGGTGCGTGGATGGAATTTGAAACCCGAAAAAGTGATTATATTACCCTAAAATATAATCGCCGCCGCACTGTACCCATTACCATTTTCCTGCGCGCCTTAGCGGCCGTATCTGATGGCTTGCCGGATTCCCCCATCAAAGAAGGCACAGATGAAGAGCTAATCTCATTGTTTTCTGATGTTGACAATAACCCCGAAAGAATGTTCATACCCTCCACTTTCCAACAAGAACCTGAATGGAAGCTTGAGGAGGGCGAGACATTGGCTCAGGCAGCTTTGATTGAATTTTTCAAACGAATGCGCCCCGGTGACCCAGCTACGCTGGAAAATGCCCGCACCTTCCTTGAAGAGCAGCTCTTTGATCACCGCCACTATGACTTGGAACGAGTGGGACGCTATAAACTCAATCAAAAACTTGGGCTAACCGATAAAGTGCCGCGCAACCATCGCCAAATTACCCGCTGGGATATCGTTGCACTTGTTCGGCGCATGATCGCCATCAATAATGGAAAAGAACAAAAAGACGACATTGATCATCTCGGAAACCGCCGGGCAAAAACTGTTGGAGAATTGATCCAAAACAAACTGCGGGTGGGATTAAGAAGAATGGAACGCATCATAAAAGAGAGAATGTCCATTCGAGAGCAGGATATGATTTCTCCAATTACCCTCATCAATATCCGACCTGTGGTTACATCCTTGCGCGAGTTCTTTGGCTCTAGCCAACTCTCACAATTTATGGATCAAACCAATCCTCTCTCAGAACTGCGGCATAAACGCACCCTCTCTGCCCTGGGGCCGGGCGGCTTGCGCCGTGAACGCGCCGGCTTTGACGTGCGTGATGTGCACCACTCACACTATGGTCGTATCTGCCCCATTGAAACCCCAGAAGGTCCTAATATTGGTCTCATCGGTCGTTTAGCTTGTTACGCGCGAGTCAACGAATATGGATTCATTGAAACTCCTTATCGAAAGGTTTATCACCACCTTCCACTTAGCGACGATCGGCTCATTGATCGCTCGCTGCGCCAGACCATCGCTGACCCTCAAACTGGAGAAGTGCTGGCAGAAAGTGGTACAAGACTAAATAAGAATCTTCTGGAAAGGATCCGCAAAGCTTACCAAAACCATGGGGATGATTTGTCCACCGTCCCTATCTTAATTACACCTTATGTATCCGATGATGTCTATTATCTTTCAGCGGACGAAGAAGATAAATTTGTCATAGCTCAAGCAAACACAAAACTCAATAAATATCGCGAGTTTGTTAACCAACGCATCTCTTCTCGTCAGCATTCCGACTTTGTCTTTGAAGATGTAGAAAAAATAGACTACATGGATGTTGGTCCGCTGCAAATTGTCGGCATCAGTGCAGCGTTGATTCCATTCCTAGAGCATAACGATGCCAACCGCGCTTTGATGGGCTCGAACATGCAAGCTCAAGCAGTTCCTTTGCTGTGTCCCCATGTTCCTCAAGTATCAACAGGCATGGAATATTACGCAGCCATTGATTCCGGGCAAGTCGTGCTCGCCGAAGAAAATGGCGAAGTACTCTCTGTGGTTGGCAATCAGATCGTCGTCAAAACCGATTCTGGCGAGAAAAAAGTCTATCCTTTACGCAAGTATCAGCGTTCCAATCAAAGCACCTGCATTGATCAACGCCCGGCTGTCTTCAAAGGACAAAGAATCCGCGTTAAAGATGTCATTGCTGATTCTTCTTCTACGGACAGCGGTGAGCTTGCTTTAGGTCAAAACGTAATTGTTGCTTTCCTTTCTTGGGAAGGAGCCAACTTTGAAGATGCTATCGTCATCTCTGAAAAATTAGTTCAGGATGATTTTTATTCTTCCATTCACATCGAAAAATATGAAATTGAATCTCGCGATACCCGGCTTGGTCCCGAAGAGATCACGCGGGATATCCCCAATGTTGGCGAAGATACCATCAAAGACCTCGATGAACGCGGCATTATCCGCATCGGTGCTGAAGTGGGGCCCGACAATATTCTCGTAGGCAAAATCTCTCCTAAAGGTGAAAAAGAGTTAACCCCTGAGGAACGCTTGTTGAGAGCTATTTTCGGTGAAAAATCCCGCGATGTTAAAGATACATCCCTGCGTATGCCGCATGGCGAACGCGGTAAGGTTGTAGATGTAAAAGTATTCACCCGAGACGATACAGACCTTTCAGCAGGTGTAGATACTATGGTGCGCGTTTCTGTCGCCCAGAGACGTAAAGTTACTGCAGGCGACAAAATGGCAGGACGCCACGGCAATAAGGGCGTCATCTCGCGTGTTGTTCCTGTCGAAGATATGCCCTTTATGGAAGACGGAACACCTATTGAGATCATCCTCAACCCCACAGGTGTACCGGGGCGTATGAACATCGGACAAATTTTAGAAACTCACTTAGGCTGGGCATCTTACCGACTTGGCTTCCGAGCTGTCGTGCCTGTTTTTGACGGAGCTACCGAAAGTGAAATTGAGGCTGAGCTCGCCCGCAGTTGGATGATTGATAAAGCTTGGAAAGATATTACAAAAATCGCGTGGGATTGGATCAAGACACAACCAGTCTCTCCAGAAGACCTAGAAGATGACGAGGAAGTGCGCAATCTTTACCTCGAACAGTGGCTAAAATCTCGCGGTTATGATATCAGCAACATTAAATCGGATACCATCTTCGCCCGACGAGCTACCCTGCGTGAATGGCTGCGTGATAAAGGCTACAACCCAGATGAAATTCTCGCCTTTGAAGATTTAAAATTGGATGTGGAAGAGCGCGAAGCACAAGATGCCCGCGCCATACGCGCTTGTCTGAGGCTTTGGCTTAATGAGATGGGTGAAAATATTGAAGAGTTATCTGATGAAGAACTACGTGAGAAAGCTCAGCAAGTCATGCTGAACACCGGCAATCCCATGCCTATCCTCGGACAGCAAAGACTGCGCGATGGAAAAAGCGGTGAATATTACGATCGTCCTGTTACAGTTGGTGTAATGACCATGCTGAAGCTTCATCACCTCGTTGAAGATAAAGTGCACGCTCGCTCCACAGGCCCGTACAGCTTGGTCTCTCAACAACCTTTGGGAGGCAAAGCACAATTTGGCGGCCAGCGTTTTGGTGAGATGGAAGTATGGGCACTCGAAGCTTATGGAGCAGCTCATACCTTGCAAGAAATGCTCACTGTCAAATCAGATGATGTACAAGGCAGAGTAAACATCTACGAGGCTATCATTAAAAACCAGCCCATCGAAGAGCCAAGCATTCCAGCAGCTTTCCGCGTGCTGGTGAAAGAGTTGCAAAGCCTTGGCTTAGCTGTCGAAGCGGTTAATGACGACGGCGAAGTGATCCGTTTTGGTAAAGATGATGAGCACCGCCGCCCCGCCAAAATGAAAACCGGCTTGACTGATTTAGGAGAAGATCTTTACCCCTAATCGCCGAGAATAATCCGTACCCTTTGAATTTGAGCTTCATGGAGAGGGATAGACAGAGCCCCAAGCACTTCGTCGGGACGACCGCTGCCTCCCTCTCCTGCTTTTAAGCGCATCGCAATGCACTGCTGCCCTGTTTGCCATTCTGTCCCATCTTCCAGATCCGAGCTTGGTGAGTTTTTTTCTATATATAATTGTTCAATTAGCAAACGCAAATCAATCTCGCGTCCGCGTCGCTTATACGGTACGCTAGTCTCAGCCAACAACGAATCTATGCGCTGACTCAACTGATCTTGGTTTTTTAATAAAAAGCAGCGATACTCAGCACTGCGGATTCTGCTTTGCAGCTTTTCCTCATTCAAGGGGACATTCCAAACGCGAAAAAATACTAAACCCGGTGGAGCACTATGTGTCAATGCCCTCAAGCACTCTTCAGGAGGAATCTCTTCAGTAAGCCAAATATCGGCTAGCTCTCCAATGCTTGTGCAGCCAAGCGGCAAAGCAGAGGCAAATTGGATCTTAGCATGGGGAGTGTATCCCTCGCTGTAAGCTAACGGCAATTGAGCTCGGCGAATTGTACGCTCCATAGTACGCTGAGTATCCAAATGAGCCGTATAACGCATCCAAACTGTCTTTCCAAAGAGCAAGCGCAATCTGATCATGTTGATTTATTGTTAGGTCTCTTCCTTTGAAAGCTTGCCATTGCGCTGAAAATCAACACCCCGGCTATGGCAAAGCGAAGGAGGTAAATCCCTGAATCGTGTTAATATACCGCAGTTATAACAACCGGTCCGGCAATCTGCTCGGATCTTGCCCTGCAGACTCCACTCAAAATCCCGATAAAGAAAACTTTTTTCTACCCCCGCATGAATATGTTCCCAAGGTAGCTTTTCTTCAAAACTACGCTTCCGGTAAATAATCTCAGCAATATTTATTCCGGCTTCTTCATAAGCTTCTTGCCATAAAGGAGCTTTAAAGTGATCTTGCCAAGCATCAAACTTGCAGCCCTTTTTCCATGCTAAATAGATAGCTTGAGCCAACTGCCGATTGCCGCGTGAAAGCACTGCTTCTAACATGGTTTCTGCCGGATTTGTCCACGAAAGTTTAATTTGCCTATGCCGCAACTCGCGGCGAAGCAATTCTTGTTTTTCTTGAATTAACTCAGGTGGATCTGAAGCGCACCATTGAAAGGGCGTATGCGGCTTGGGCACAAAAGTACTTACCCCAACATTTACTTGAACTCTTCCGCCACATACCTTACGTCCTTCTTCAAGAACCGCTTTGCACAATGCAGCAATTTGCAGCACGTCTTCTTTTGTTTCAGTCGGTAAACCAATCATAAAATACAATTTTACCGTTACCGCCCCCAAAGCAAACACTTGACGGATTGACTGCATTAATTGCTCATCACTCCATGGCTTATTGATCACCCAACGCAGCCGTTCTGTAGCTGCTTCGGGCGCCAGTGTAAAACCATGCCGCCGGCTTTCCTGAAGCACCTCCATGACTTGCGGTGTAAAAGATTCTACCCGTAACGAAGGCAATGAAATGCTCAATCGTTGGTGATTGAATTGAGGACTGCTTTGCAGGTCTTTTATCGCCTGTATCAACTCATGTATTTGGGAATAATCCGAGGAAGAGAGAGAAAGCAAACCCACTTCTTCATAGCCAGTGTTTTTAAGTGCTTCGGTGATAGCAAAAATAATATCCTTCACCTTCCGTTCGCGCAAGGGTCGGTTAACCATGCCGGCATGACAAAAGCGGCACCCCCGCGTGCAACCGCGCATTATCTCAATCGTAATCCTTTCGTGCACAACGCTTACGTAAGGCACAATCGGCTTCAGAAGCGGTGGAGGCAATTCAGCAACGATGCGTTTGCGTACCGGATATGGAACAGACTTATCCACGGGGGTAAGGCTTGGTTGAAGATCGGCTGTCCTTGTTTCTTGATACAGTGCAGGTACATACACCCCTTCTATCGCCGATAATTTTTCAAGGCAGACACGCCGAGATTCTCTTTGCATTTTACAATCCTTAAGAACCTCAATAATGTCATGAATGCCTTCTTCTCCTTCACCTATAAAGAACGCATCCATAAATGAATACATTGGTTCCGGATTGTAGGTTGTTTGTCCGCCAGCTATAATCAGTGGGTAGCTTTCATCCCGTTCATCACTAAAAAGAGGAATTTGCGCCAAGGATAAGATATTCAGTACATTTGTATAAAGGGTTTCATAAGGAATGGAGAAACCAATTAAATCAAAATGACGTAATGGACGTTTAGACTCCAAAGAAAAAAGCGGGACACCTAATTCTCTTAGGCGTGCTTCCATATCCACCCAAGGAGCAAAAACTCTTTCTGCTAATGCGTCAGTCCGCTGATTGATCTGATGATAAAGCAACCCCAGCCCAAGGTTTGCCATCCCTAAATCATAAATATCTGGAAATACAAGGGCTGTTTTTATGGGAGTATCTTCCCATGATTTTACAATTTGATTAAGCTCTCCACCGCAATAACGGCCTGGTTTTTCTACATAAGGGAGAATAGTATCAAGGATTTTTTGAACTGCTGATTGTTCTTCCTTCTTATTCAAAAATCCACGCATCTACTGCCCTTGACCATGAAACGAGCTCTTCCGGTTTAAACCATAAAGCAACTTCAATTTCTCCATTTTCTACCGAATCAGACGCATGGGTAAGGTTTCTGCCCATTTCAAGCGCAAAATCGTGGCGCAAGGTGCCAGGGGCAGCTTCTGTTGGATTTGTTGCTCCCATTGTTTGCCGAACTGCTGCTACAGCCTTTGGGCCTTCCCACGCCATTGCTAATACCGGCGCCGAAGTAATGTAACGGATTAGCTTTTCATAAAATGGCTTGCCCTTATGAACGGCATAATGCTGTTCTGCAAGAGCTTGGCTGACCATTAAAAATTTTGCTCCCAATAGGCGTAAGCCGCGCCTTTCAAGTCTAGAAATCACTTCTCCTATGAGTCCGCGTTGGACACCATCTGGTTTGATCAATACAAGTGTTTTTTCCATGCAATACTCTTTCTATCCTTCCAGTAATTCTTCAGCTCGTTGATAAGCGCGAATCGCTTCTTTTAGACGATCCGCCCTGACATAAGCATCACCTAGTGTTTGCCATAATAAAATCTCTTTGGGGTGATGATCTATCGCTTTATTCAACATAGTAATGATCTTATCTAACTGAATCCGCTTGCGGATTAATTCCGCCAACGGGGCAATAGCTTGTTCAAAATAGCCTTCAGACATCAAATCCATTGCTCGTTCAATAACCACTTGCGTCTCGTCAAGACAAGCTGTTTCAGTTGGTTGTTTGGTTTCCTCATCCTCAAGCACAACTTTTATTGGAATGTTTTTCCATTGGGAAGTATCTAATTTTGGAATACGATTTAATTCCTCTATACTGCGAATTTTACCATGCGTTTGCCGATAATTCATGATGTTTAGCGCCAAGCGGAAATTAACACCCGGCAATTTTTCCAAGTCTTTTAAAGATGCTTTATTCAAGTTGATCACCAACGGAGTTCCTGACAATACAGTCGCCTTTTCCATTGTCCTTTCAGAAACATGCACATCTTTTTGAGCTTCCCCCTCTTTTACTTCTTTTTCCAACACCCATTTGGCAGGCTTTGTTGGCAGAGGTTCTCCGTACTCTTGACCTGGGAAGACACCTTCTTCTTTTTCATCTTGCTGAGTTACCGACTCAAGCCAAGAGATCGCAGCATCAACTGACTCAAAAGTCGAAACGGGCAATTCCGGCTCACTCAATTGAAGCTGGGGCAATTCACTTTCCTCTTCTCCTTCACGCAAAGAACTTTCATCCACCATTTGCCATTGAGGCAGAACACTTTCACGAGGTATTGCTTCTTCAACAGGTTGATTTTCGACAGTTTCGCTCGCCGTACTTTCAATGATGTTATCCAACCACTGAGGTAAACCTTCATCCGACTCAAGCACAGGAACGGATTGAGCTTCTTCCACTTCAAAAACATATTCTTCTGTCCAATCAACGATCTGTTGCTCCTCAGGACTTTTAGCAGCTAGTTCATCTTGTATGAGAATACCTGCCTCAGCTTCTTCTTCAATTGCTGCACCCATCAGCCAATCAGGTACTTCTTCTGCAACCGCTTCAACACCCAATTCCACTTCGTGTTTGCTAGGTTGTTCTTCTTCAATTACATCAGAGATAACTTCAACTGCAGCAGAATGCTCGACTGCCTCTGCTTTAGCCACTTCTTCCTCCAGCTCTTTCAACCACGTCGGCAACTCCTCTGGCGGACGCTCACCTTCGGCTGTTTCCGCCAAGCTCGGCTGTTCTTCCAACTCCTTCAGCCACTCCGGCAACTCCTCTGGCGGACGTTCACCTTCGGCTGTTTCCGCCATAGAAGGCTGCTCCTCCAGCTCCTTCAACCACTCCGGCAGCTCTTCAGACGGACGCTCACCTTCGGCTGTTTCCGCCATAATCGGCTGTTCTTCTAGTTCCTTCAGCCACTCCGGCAGCTCTTCAGACGGACGCTCACCTTCGGCTGTTTCCGCCACAGAAGGCTGCTCCTCCAGCTCCTTCAACCACTCCGGCAGCTCTTCAGACGGACGCTCACCATCGGCAGTATCCGCCATAGCTGGCTGCTCTTCCAATTCCTTCAGCCATTCCGG
>DAOUFY010000060.1:0-4267 GCA_034429745.1 Anaerolineales bacterium | reverse complement strand
AATTAAAGAAAAAACCTGCGATAAAGGAAAAGCAGGTTTTTTTCAATGGACAAATTAGAAGTTGATAATGATCAACTCGAAAAAAAGTAATAACTAAAGAATGATCACTATTTAGTCAGTATGAGTACTATGTGAAATTTCTTCAGCTGATGAATCTTCATTATCTTCTTGGTCGCTTTGTGGATTTAAATCCTTGGCTTCTACAACTTCTTCTGCAAGAGCAATTTTCCAATCTAAATCTGCATAAGCGGCTGAATCGACTTTTCTTAAACTTAAGCCTATTCTTTTTCTTTCAGGTTCTAATTTAATAATGCGTAAAGTAAGCCTATCTCCTTCTTTTACAATTTCCTTTGGATGATTAATTCGTTCTTCAGATAATTCGGAAATATGGATTAGTCCTTCAAGTTCTTCATCTTCGCCAATTTTTGCAAAAGCACCAAACTTTGTCAGATGAGTGATTACACCTTCAACAAGTTGACCCACCCTTAGTGATTTCATTTTTAGCGTTTGAGGGTCTTCTTGCAATTGTCGAATGGATAATCCGATCCTTTTTTTCTCTCTATCAACTGAGATAACCTTAACTTCTACTTCTTGACCAACTTGAAGCGAATCGCTTGGTTTTTCAAGATGTTCCCAAGAGATTTCCGATAAGTGGACTAAGCCATCTGCTCCATCAATATTAATAAATGCTCCAAAATCGGCCAAGCTGGTAACGTAACCGCGACGAATATCACCGACTTTAATTTCATTCAATAACTTATCTTTTGAAGCTTCGCGAGTTTCCTGTTCGGCGGCTTTTTCAGACAAGATCAGTCTTCTCCGTTCTTGATCCACCTCAATTACTCTGACGTTAATATTTTCTCCAATCATTTTGCCCCAATGTTTATCTATAGAACCAGTAAAGTTCTGAGGTGGTCTTCTTTCATTGCTTACTTGAGAAGCTGGAATAAATCCTCGAAGACAACCAATGTTGGTGATTAAGCCTCCTTTATTATATCCAATAATTTTGCTTTGATAGATTTCTCCAGAGTTTAATAATTCTTGGGCTTTCAACCAATCTTTTTCCTCTCTAGCCCGCATATACGATAGTCTAAGAGGTCCTCCGCGTTCATCTGGTGCGAGAACGAAGACAGTTATTTCCTGATCAACGTGAAAAGCTTCTTTTTCTTCAGCTGGAATGCTTTCAAGTTCGCGGTCCTTGATTACACCTTCAGATTTTGCACCAATGCTGACTAAAATTTCATCTTTTTTAATGCTTACAATGGTACCCCGTCGAGTTTCGCCAGCTTGAGGTTCAAGCTCAAACACTTGACTCTCAAGAAGCTCTGCCATAGATAATTCCGCGCCATTCTCATGAATATGATTAAACCCTTGCGCCTCCTCTTTTAACTGCTGCAGCTCGTTATCCATAATAATTGTTAATTACTCCCATTAGTTTAAAGAATAAATGTAATTATAATAGGATTTGTTTTTCTTGGCAACCTACAAAAAAAAACCATTTATGATATAATTCATTTTATGAGACCGATTTATCCATTTACTGCTATTGTACGGCAAGAAAGAATGAAGAGAGCCTTAATTATGGTTGCAGTTAACCATAAAATTGGCGGTGTGTTGATTCGAGGTGAGCGTGGAACGGCAAAATCAACGGCTGCAAGGGCTTTAGCTGCTTTATTGCCAGAAATTGAAGTGTTCATCGATTCACCTTTCAATGACGATCCTAACCTGCCTCTAACGTGGTCAGATTGGGTAAAAGAGAGAAAAGCAAGAAATGAAGAGCTTCGCATAGGGAAAAGAAAAACTCGCTTTGTTGATTTACCAGTAAGTGCGACTGAAGACCGTGTAGTGGGAACGCTAGATATCGAAAAGGCTATCCAAAAAGGTGAAAAGCATTTAGAGCCTGGTGTACTGGCAGCAGCAAACAGAGGTTTATTATATATCGATGAAGTTAACCTTCTTGATGATCATGTAGTTGATGTTTTGTTGGATTCGGCTGCGATGGGGGTAAATGTTGTTGAAAGAGAAGGAATTTCTTTTTCACACCCCGCGAATTTTATATTAGTTGGTACAATGAATCCAGAAGAAGGAGAATTGCGACCACAGCTGTTAGACCGTTTTGCACTTTCAGTGGAAATTATGGGTGTGCGTGATCCACGCGATCGAGTTGCAATTATGGAGCGCAACTTGGCTTTTGAAGCTGATCCCCAAAAGTTTATTGAAGAATGGGCTTCTAAAGAACGCGAACTCTCAGAAAGGATTGCTAAAGCTAGAGATCTGGTTGAAAAAGTTGAATATACCAAAAGAGACCTATTATCTATTGCCGCTTTAAGCTCTGATCTGCATGTTGATGGGCATCGCGCCGATTTAGTTGTGTTGAAAACAGCTAGAGCTAATGCTGCCTTTGAAGGAAGAATGTATATAACTGCTCATGACATTGCATTGGCTGCTGAATTGGCCTACCCTCATCGCTTGAGAAAAGGACCTTTCCAAGAGAGTGAGATAACATCAGAAGCTCTTGAGGAGCGGATTGAGCAGCTTATCGGTGGAAGCTCTAATGGGATAAAGAGCGATTCTTCTACCTCAGAAAGCGGTGAAGAAGGGGAAAAAAAAATTTAAATAGCCAAAATGAATTAAACGGAGAAGGTATTGAGGAAGGAGATGCTGTACCTTCTCCTCAAGATGTTTTTCCATCTTCAAATGCCCAATGGTGGGAAGGGGGGAAAATTGTACCTATTGGGCAAACTTTTCGACCAAGAAGGATTGATAATCCTATTGACAAAGTAACGCGACATAGGAGCGGTAGAAGATCAAGGTCGCAAACTGATCGAAAAAGGGGGAGATATATTCAAGCTAGACCTGCAAATGGCAAGTATAATGATATTGCTTTTGATGCTACATTAAGAGCAGCAGCTCCATATCAGATCCGAAGAAAAGATCAACGTAAGGATGTGGCTTTTTCATTGAAGAAAAGCGACTTACAAAGAAAAGTTAGAGTTAAAAGGACCGCGAATTTGATCCTTTTTGTGGTAGATGCTTCATGGTCCATGGCAGTAGCAGAGAGAATGTCAGCGACGAAAGGAGCAATTTTATCTCTATTGACTGATGCGTATCAAAGAAGAGATAGGGTTGGTCTAATTGTTTTTCAAAAGGATCGTTCAACTTTAGTACTTTCACCAACAAACTCAGTTCAATTAGCACAGCGTGCCTTGTCCTTTATACCTGTTGGAGGAAAGACTCCTTTGTCTGCTGGATTATTGCAAGCTTATCAAACTGTATTACGCGAGAAGCTTATTCATCCTGATATTGAACCTTTGCTGATTGTGTTGACGGATGGGGCAGGAAATGTTTCAATGAGCGAATTGCCTCCACAGGAAGAAGCGCATATGATTGCCGATCAAATTGCAGAAAGTAAAATTCGTTCTATTGTAATAAATATGGAACATGCGTCTTTTGATCAAGGATTGGCTGCGGCATTAGCAGAACGATTAAAAGCACCTTGTTATTCTCTTGAAGAAATGAAAGCTGATGCCTTATATAATACAGTAAAAGGTCAGTTAAAATGATTGCGTACTCTTCTTTGTTTTTTCTTGATACATCAATAAATCTGCCTGAATAAGCATTTCCTTCAATGATTCTCCTTTTTCTACACAGACTAGACCAGCAGACATGTGTAAAGGAATATTTGAAATGTTTTGGTTGTATTCATTTAGATTGGCATAAACACGTTCGAGAATTTTTCTGGCTGAGTTCTCGTTAGTGCGTGGTAATAAAACAGCAAATTCATCTCCACCAATTCTGGCTATGATATCTTCCGATCGGAAGGATTGGAGCAAGATATTACTAAAATTTACGAGAATTTTATCTCCAAAAGAATGCCCATAGGTATCATTGGTGATTTTCAGATTGTCAATATCGAATAAAATAATACTTATTGGGAATAAACGGCTATCTTGAAATCGTTCCATTTCAGTGTCAAAGAAATAACGGTTATATAACTTTGTAAGCGAGTCATGTGTGCTGAGATAATTTAACTTTTCTTCAAGATTTTTCCGATGAGTTATATTGCGAAGGATAATTCCGAATAAGGGCCTTTCGAAAGTTGTTATAGGAAAGGCTGTTAGTTCGATATACATCTTATTGGTTTTATTAGACATCAATTGAAGCTCTACGTTCTTTATATGGCGCTTTCTTTGTATTGCTTTGAAATAAGCAGAAATCCTTCTTTTAAACCTATGAAAAGTTAAATCTCCTAGAGTGTTTTTTAAAG
>DAOUFY010000059.1:0-48903 GCA_034429745.1 Anaerolineales bacterium | reverse complement strand
TTGGACTTTCATCAATGAAGCAGCAACGAAAGTCATGGGGCGCAAACGGCAAGAGGTGCTTGGCAGACCTTGCTGTGAGTGGGGAACTGATATTTGCAATACCGAACGCTGCGGCATCGCGATGTGGCGGGCTGGCAAGCCTACCTCCACTTTCCGCCAGCCGGGTTTAGATCGCGATTTTCAAGTGGATACAGCAGCGCTGCTGAACACTCGCGGGGAGAAAATTGGACATATTGAGGTGGTGCAGGATATTACCGAACGCACCTCTCAAATGAGCTACTTGCAGCAAGCCGTAGATCGCTTGGCAGCCGGCTTGTCTCAGTTGGCGGAAGGCATTGTCAACTTTGAGCTTGCCGACCTGCCACAAGGCAACGAATATACCCAACAAATGCAAGCCCAGCTTTCGCTCGTCTTCGACAATCTCAAAGCCATTCGGCAGTCGTTGGTTGGGGCAGTGAGTGAGATCATCCAACATGCCCAGCAAGTGCAGCAAGCTGCCTCCGACTTAGCTCACGTTGCCGAACAAGCGGGCGAAGCCACCAATCAAATTGCAACCACCATTCAGCAAGTGTCGCGCGGTACGGCACAGCAGTCAGAATCCATAACCCAAACAGCGCGGGCAATTGACCAGATGACCAAAGCCATCAACAGCGTTGCTCAAGGGGCGCAGGAGCAGGCGCGGGCGATTGCCCAAGCAACGGAGACCAACAAAGACCTGGTAGAATCCATCGAGCAGGTATCGCAGCGTGCTCAAAATGTATCAAGCGGAGCGGCTGAAGTAGCCCAAACCGCTCAAAGCGGGGGTACGGTTGTTGAACATACTGTTGCCAGCATTGGAGCAATCAAATCCACGGTACAGCGGGCAGCTGCCCAAGTGCAAGAAATGGGCAACTTATCTCAGCAGGTGAGCTCTATTGTGGAAGCCATTGATGACATTGCCTCACAGACCAACTTGCTGGCGCTCAATGCAGCCATTGAAGCAGCGCGAGCGGGTGAACATGGCAAAGGGTTTGCGGTTGTAGCAGATGAAGTGCGCAAGCTGGCAGAGAAATCAGCGGCAGCTACGAAAGAGATTGGCGAGATCATCGCTCAAGTGCAGCGTTCAGCTGCAGCGGCAGTCAAGGCAATGGAAGCCAGCATGGAAGACGTTGAAAAAGGGGTTCTTTCTGCCCAGGAGGCTGGTTTGGCTCTTAAAGAGATATATAATGCCACAGATGGTTTAAAAGGGCAAGCCAAACAAGCGGCGGATTTAGCCCAAGAGATGAGCAAAGCTGCAGAGCGGATGACGCAAGTGATTGAGAACGTGGCGAGCGTGGTTGAAGAGAACACGGCAGCCACCGAGGAGATGACAGCTCAAGTCAACCAGGTAACTGAGATGGTCGAGAATGTTGCCAGTGTAAGCGAGGAAAACAGTGCTGCCACAGAAGAAGTATCTGCAACCACAGAAGAGGTAAGTGCTCAGGCAGAGGAAGTGTCTGCTTCCGCTCAAGCGCTCAATGAATTATCTCAACAGTTAATAAGAACTATTCAGCGCTTTAGGCTATAACTTTTTGCAATAATGCAATTAATAAATAAGAACTTGGAGGAAATACCCATATGAAAACTATTCTCTGTTACGGCGATTCTAATACTCATGGAACAAAACCCGGCAAGAATGCCGGCCGTTTCGCCTATTCCGAACGGTGGACCGGCATTCTGCAGCAGCTGCTTGGCAAAGATTATCTCGTTATCGAAGAAGGCTGCCCAGGCCGTACTACTGTTTGGGATGACCCAATCGAGCAGCATAAAAATGGTCTTACTTATTTGCCGGCTTGTCTTGACTCCCATAAACCCATTGATTGGGTGCTTTTAATGCTTGGCACAAACGACCTAAAATACCGCTTTTCCTTGACGGCTTTTGACATAGCAGAAGGTGTTGGCAGACTTGTAAAAACTATTCAGAAAAGTGAAGCCGGAGTTAATGGTGGAGTTCCCCAAATTTTGATTATGGCTCCCCCGCCGGTTCTTGAAGCAGGGCATCTCGTAGAAATGCTCAAAGGAGGCCGAGAAAAATCCTTGCAATTTGCCGCCCAATATCAACGTATTGCTGATGAACTAGGGTGCAAATTCTTTGATACCAGCAAAGTTATCTCAGTTAGCCCCATAGATGGTGTTCATTATGAACAGGAAGAACATGCAAAGCTAGCTAAGGCGTTAGCTGCTATCCTGTTGGCTTAAGATAAGGCTGTAAGAAACGACCAGTATAAGACTCGGGAACGCGGCAAATTTCTTCTGGAGTACCTTGTGCTACGATACGTCCGCCGCGTTCTCCTCCTTCTGGACCCAAGTCAATAATATAATCAGCGACCTTAATAATGTCGGGATTATGTTCTATGATGACCACGGTGTTTCCACTTTCAACCAGTCGCTGAAGCACCTCAATGAGTTTATGAACATCTGCGGCATGCAATCCCACTGACGGTTCATCCAAAACATAGAGGGTTCTTCCGGTAGAACGTTTTGACAACTCGCGTGCTAGTTTCACCCGCTGCGCTTCACCCCCTGAAAGCGTTGGTGCTGGTTGCCCAACTTTGATATAGCCTAACCCGACATCCTGAAGAGTTTGCAGTTTAGCCGTCATCTGAGAAAACGAAGCAAACACTTCTAAAGCCTCATCTACTGTTAAATCTAAAACATCTGCGATCGAATACTCTTTATATCGCACTTGCAGTGTCTCACGGTTGAAACGCGCTCCTTTGCAGACTTCACACGGCACATATACATCCGGCAGAAATTGCATTTCAATTCTAATCTGTCCCTGTCCTTGACAAGCTTCACATCGTCCACCGCGTACATTAAAAGAAAATCTTCCTGGTTTATAACCGCGAATTTTGCTTTCCGGCAGCTCGGAAAATAATTTGCGTATTAGATCAAACAATCCTGTATATGTTCCCGGATTCGAACGCGGCGTTCTGCCAATCGGTGATTGATCTATATTGATCACCTTATCGAGATTCTCTAATCCCTCTATGCTATCATGTTTCCCAACCTGAAGATGAGAGCCATGCAAATGATTGGCTAACGCTTTATAAAGCACCTCAATCATCAGTGTGGACTTACCAGAACCAGAAACGCCAGTAATACACGTCAGCATTCCTAATGGAATTTCCACATCAATATTCTTCAAGTTGTTTTCACTTGCTCCATAAATAACAATACGTTTGCCATTCCCTGTTCGCCGATTGGATGGTACAGGAATAACCTTCTTACCGCTTAAGTAAGCTCCTGTTTGAGATTCTTCGGTACTCAATATTTGTTCCAGCGTTCCTTGGGCAACAACTCTTCCTCCATGTTCTCCCGCTCCAGGGCCCATATCAATGATCCAATCTGCATTGCGGATAGTTTCTTCGTCATGTTCCACTACAATCACTGTATTGCCCAAATCTCTCAATCCCTTGAGGGTTTTTAACAAACGTTCGTTGTCTCGTGGGTGCAATCCAATAGAAGGTTCATCTAAAACATAAAGCACCCCCATAAGTTTTGAACCGATCTGTGTTGCCAAACGAATACGCTGTGCTTCACCGCCAGATAGTGTACCAGCTAGTCGTGAAAGAGTTAAATAGTCTAAGCCCACATCAACTAAAAAGCCCAAGCGTGCCGTCAATTCCTTAAAAATCCTCTCAGCAATCAAACGCTGCCGCGCATCAAGCAAGCCGCTGGATTCATCCATGAGGTTATGCACCCATTCCAAAGTTTTTAATACATGCCAGCGTGTTACTTCAACGATGTTAGAACCAGCTACTGTAACAGCTAATGCTTCCGGCCTTAAGCGATCACCATGACATGCTGGGCATGTCTTCATCGTCATATATTCTGCAATACGGCTGCGAATGTATTCTGAATTTGTTTCGTTGTAGCGCCGCTCCAAATTTGGTATCACTCCTTCGAATGGAGTTCGAAAGGTAGCTTCTCTTCCATTGCGGTTATGATAGTGAATTGTAATTTCCCTACCTTGTGTACCATAGAGCAGTATATCTAATTTTTCTTTTGGAATCGTTCGAAGTGGTGCGTCTAAATCAATATGATAAGCTTTAGCAGCTGCTTCTAATACTTGCCAATAATAGCCCCCCTCCTCTCTAGGCCCATTCCATTCCGGCAAAATAATTGCGCCCTCCTTTAAGGATACATCCCAATCTGGAATGAGCAGTTGGGTATCTACCTCCAATTTGCCTCCCATTCCTTGACAAACCGGACACGCCCCATGCGGAGTATTAAACGAGAAAGTACGCGGTTCAATTTCAGGCAAACTTATGCCGCAAGTTGGGCAGGCTAAATGCTCCGAAAAAAAGATGTCCTCCCCCTTATCACCTTGTTCATCAGCCTTTTCAATCACGCGATGAACTGTCAGATATCCTTCACCAAACTTTAATGCAGTTTCTACCGAATCAGTCAAACGGCTGAGGAAATGAGTTTCTTCCTCATCGTCCTGATTGTGTCTAATGATCAATCTATCTACAACTGCCTCAATCGTATGGATCTTATAACGATCTAGTTGGATATCACTATCCAAATCAAGCACTTCGCCATCCACCCTTGCCCTTAAAAAGCCGGCTTTTCGTATTTCATCAAATACAGCTTGGTAAGTGCCTTTTCTGCCGCGCACAATAGGAGCCAAAATGTATAAACGCGATCCGTCTGGTAAACTGCGGATGCTGTCAACAATTTCCTGTGCAGATTGTTTTGACACCTCTCTGCCGCACTGCGGGCAATGAGGAATTCCAATCCGAGCAAAAAGCAATCGCAAATAATCATATATTTCAGTTACTGTTCCTACAGTAGAACGGGGATTATGCGAGGCCCCTTTTTGATCAATGGATACTGCTGGCGATAATCCTTCTATTGAATCAACATCTGGTTTATCCATTTGCCCTAAAAACTGGCGCGCATAAGAAGAAAGCGATTCAACATACCGTCGTTGCCCTTCAGCAAATATGGTATCAAATGCTAAGGATGATTTTCCAGAGCCCGACAACCCAGTTATTACAACTAACTGATCGCGCGGTATTTCGACAGTGATATTTTTTAAATTATGAACTCGTGCCCCTACTACACGAATAACTGAAGAAGACATAAACCTTTATCCAAACCCTCTAGGAAATTTTTAGCGTTTAATTATACTCCAATTTGTTACCTCAATACTCATTTATTTGACGAACTCCGTTTAAAAGACTAAAATCAGCTTATGGTCTTTGATGTTTTTACACTCTTCCCCGAATTTATTCAACCCTACTTAGAAGGCAGCATACTCAAACGTGCTCGCGAAAAGGGACTTATTACAGTCAATTTGCACAACATTCGCAGTTATACCCACGACAAGCATCATACCACCGATGATACCCCTTATGGCGGAGGAGGAGGTATGATTATGAAACCAGAGCCCATATTTGAAGCCGTCGAATCGGTACTAGGCAATCCTCCATCCTGTCCTGTTATCTTATTAGACCCTCAAGGAAAACCTTATCATCAACAGATGGCTATCTCTTTTGCCCAACTTCCCCACATTGCCCTCATTTGCGGCAGATATGAAGGTATTGATGAAAGGGTACGTCAATACTTGGTCAACGAAGAAATCTCTATAGGAGACTATGTCCTCAGCGGTGGTGAACTGCCCGCCTTAGTGCTTATCGATTCGATCTCAAGACTGATACCTGGCGTTTTAGGGGATCCACAAGGTGCTGTTCAAGACTCTCACACTAATTATTTACTAGAACATCCGCATTACACTCGCCCGCCCGAGTTTCGAGGCTGGAGAGTTCCTGAAGTGCTCCTTTCCGGAAATCATGCCCAAATCGAACGCTGGCGCCGCGAACAATCTTTACTCCGCACCGTTCAACGTCGTCCCGATTTGCTTGAAAAAACCATTCTCTCAGAGGAAGATAAAAAGATACTAGCCAAATTTCAAGAAAAATCCTCACCATAATAAAAGGCAAACCCAACGATGAGACAATCACCAATACCCCTTCCCGACCCTACAAAAGCTTTCCTTTTTATTTCTGGAGTTACAACCTTCTCAGCTTGGATAGCATTTTTTAGCTTCTTTTTTATTCCTTCGGATGCTAAAAGTTCTTGGTTGTTGGGGTTTTCACAGCTCAGATGGGTAAGTATAGCAATCGCCTTCTCCGTCGCTGCTGCTGCAACAATATTTTTTATTTATACCCATACCCATAGAAATTTTCTAGAACACATAGTAAATCGGCTTAAAAATCTCACCAACAGCAAATTATGTTTGGTGCTCTATTATCTTTTTATATTTATAGCTTTTGCTTTATTCAGTACCTTTTTTGCCAATTGGCATTTTTATCAACATGATGAATACCTCAATGCTTATTTTTTACGAACAGCGCCTTTTGTTTTTTGGTTAGGTATAGCAATCATTGTCAGTGTTATCCTTGTATCTTTGCTCTATCCCCATCTGCTCATAGATTATGTAATATTTTTTATCTTTTTGGGGATAATTATTTTAATTGACAGCTTCACAAATAATTTAGAAATAGCCTATATGCCGTGGGATATAAAGTATTATTATCTCTTGGCAGAAAAGGGGTTATCCGGCGAGCGAATTGCGCCTTATGTATATCGTTACGCCACGCCTTTTTTAGCGCGCCAAATTGCCGACATCATTCATTTGACAACCTATCAAGGTTACACTGTTATTGCTTACATCGGTGCTCTCAGTCAACTGTTTATTCTCTACTTATTCCTAAAAGACCTTGGAGCTTCAGTAAGATCAGCTTTCCTTGCTTGTCTAATGATTGCTTTAAGCCACTTCAATGTCAAATATTTGCTGTTTGATGTGTCGCGTCCTGAACATTTGGCTTATTTTTGGGTTACAATAACATCTTGGGCAGCTTTGCAATCTCAATGGATTTGGTGTGGTATTTTTACTCTCATTGGAATGCAATTTCGCGAACATATTGCTATTCCTTCATTTATTGTAATTTATGAACAAATTAAAACGTGGTGGAATGCACGGCGGATAACCGGCAACCTCATGCAGATTAGCTTTTTAGTTATCTGTCTTTTAGCCGCGATCGTTATTCCGCGTATTTTTATTCAAACCACCGATTCTACCCAATTCGTTGATCCGCAGCACCCCGCGACACTTTTCAACCTTATTTACCTGCCTTTAGATCTTAAGCGAGACATAAACTTCTTTTATGTCATTGTTGCTTATCTTCTGCCCATTCTGCTGTTGTACACCCCTCAAAGAATAAAAAAGGCTTGGGATCAACTCACTCCCTATCACCCTTTCCTCCTGATGTACAGCGCAATTGTCATAATCCTTACCTTGTATGGTGGGCACGACCTGATGCGCTACATTACCTTTCTATTTCTACCTCAGGCTTTACTGCTCAGCCGCCTTTTTGAACAATCTATCCCAAAATCCGAAATAATCGCAATTGTAGTTTTAATGCTTATCTTCAACCGCATTTTTTGGTATATCCCTATTGAAAATTTTGACCAAAATGCAGACTTTTACGGTGGCTACGACAATCGAATTAACATTTTTTCATTAATAAGGTGGCTAGAAATTTTCTTGTCTATCGGCATTTTAGTAGTAATACGCAGTTTGCAATATAATCACAAGTCCGCCTTGAGATCGTAAATTTGTTGTGGATATATCTAGCCTTAAATGACAAAAACTTGATACAATATAATCATCCTTTTCTTATTTCCTAAAAGTGAGGTGCTTATGATTATTGGTATCCCTCGCGGTAGAAGAGATTCAGAGTATCGGGTTGGATTACTTCCAGCCGGTGTGAAACTGCTTACAAAGCTAGGTCATCATTGCTATATCGAACATAATGCTGGTGTAGGATGCGGTTATTCTGATCAAGCCTATATTGATGTAGGAGGCTCTATTGTATATAGTGGTGAGGAAGTATTCGGAAGGGCAGATTTGCTCCTGACCATATCTCCGCCAACCAGCGAAGAATATAGTTGGATGAGGGAAGGTTCTATCTTAATGGGGTTTTTAAGCCTTGCAGCTGCAAACCCCACAGACGTGCGCATACTCCTGGAAAAAAAGATAACTGCGATTGGCTACGAAGTCATCCAAGAAGACGATGGTTATTTGCCGGTTTTATATCCAGCCAGCCAAGTTGCAGGGCGAATGGTGCCTCAAATCGCCGCAACACTTGCCCAAAACAATTTTGGTGGCAAAGGTATTCTACTTGGAGGTGTCCCAGGTGTGCCTCCAGCTGAAATCGTTATCATCGGAGCAGGCAACGTAGGTTCATCTGCTGCCCAAACCTTTCTTGGAATGGGTGCGACCGTATATTTGCTTGATCAAAACCTTCGAAGACTGCATGAGATAGACACTCTATTTAAAGGCCGTGTTATTACTATGGTTTCACACGATTTTAATGTCGCTAAGGTGTGTCGCTTTGCAGATGTCCTTGTGGGCGCAGTGTTAGTTCCAGGTGCTCGCAGCCCCATTGTCGTTACGCGTGATATGGTGCGTACAATGCGTCCCCACTCCATCATCATTGATGTGTCTATTGACCAAGGAGGATGTGTAGAAACAAGCCGTCCCACTACTCATTCTGCACCTACTTACATCGAAGAAAATGTCATTCATTACTGTGTTCCCAACATAACAAGTGTGTTAGGGCGCAGTGCTACTCATGCCATAAACAACGCTACGTGGCCCTTTATCTACTTACTTGCAACGAAAGGCCTCGATACAGCTCTTAATGAAAATACCGCCTTTAAGCGCGGTGTTTACACATTCTCGGGATCAATTGTTCATCCAACCCTAAAAACAGCTTATGAAAGTAGGAGGTAGTTCAATGGAACAATTTCATTCCGCTTGGGTCAATCAATATAAAAGTAAAATTGTAAGCGCAGAGGAAGCTGTTCGCGTTGTTCAATCAAACCAGCGTATATTTCTTACCGGCAATTGCTCTGTGCCGCAAAAACTGCTCCAAGCTCTTATTGACTATGCTCCGGCTCTAGAAAATGTTGAGGTTGCTCAAGCTCTCCTTATCGGTCCCATTCCAGATTGTTTTAATCCAAGTCTTGAAGGACACCTGCGGATGAATACGCTTTTTATCAGCAATGTAACCCGCCAGGGTGTACAAGAAGGGAAAGCGGATTATACCCCCGTCCTCCTTTCTGAATTCACTCTCCTTTTTAAGAACAACATTCTGCCTGTTGATGTAGCTTTCATTCATCTTTCTCCTCCAGACGAGCATGGTTTTTGCAGCTTTGGCATTGAAACAGGATTATCCAAAACCCCAGCTGAATCAGCAAAAATTATCGTCGCTGAAGTCAATGAACAAATGCCCCGTACTCTCGGAGACTCTTTCATCCACATTAGCCGCCTTAATTATATTGTTCCTGTAAACTACCCTCTAAATGAACTGCCAGAATCGCCGGCAGGAGATGAAACGATTGTAAAAATTGCTTCTCATATCGCCGATATGATTCCAGATGGTGCTACAATGCAGTTAGGTATTGGCGATATTCCAAATGGTGTGTTAAAATTCCTTTATTCTAAAAAAGACTTAGGAATTCACACGGAGCTTTTCTCAAATAGTGTTATGGAGCTGTCCGAAGCAGGAGTAATTACCAACGCCCGCAAGTCAATCCATAAAGGGAAAATTATTGCCGGTTTTATTCTTGGAAACCAAAAGCTCTATCAATGGGTTCACAACAATCCTATGATCGAAACTCACCGCACAGAATATGTCAATGATCCTTTTGTTATAGCTCAGAATGATAGAATGGTTGCCATAAATTCCGCGATCGAGGTTGATTTGACCGGCCAAGTCTGTGCGGACAGCATCGGTCCAAAATTTTACAGCGGTGTAGGCGGACAAATGGATTTCATTTACGGAGCTTCCCGCTCAAAAGGAGGTTTGCCCATTATAGCCTTGCCTAGCACTACCTTTACCAAAAGACCAGATGGCGAAAGAAAACTTACCAGTAGAATAGTCCCCATGCTGAAACAAGGTGCAGGTGTTGTTACAACTCGCAATCACGTTCATTACATCGTTACTGAATATGGGGTTGCAGATTTATACGGTAAAAGTATTCGCCAGCGAGCAAAAGCCTTAATCAACATTGCCCATCCTGAGTTTCGTTCTCAATTGGAACGTGAAGCAAAGGAGTTGAACTTTTTATGAAAACAAGCTCGAAAGAACGTAAAGCTAAAATTGTTGTAACTATCGGTCCTGCTTCCGAAGATGAAGAGACAATTAAAAAGCTCATAGAAAGTGGCATGAATGTTGCCCGATTAAACTTTTCTCATGGCACTCACGAGCAGCATGCACAACGTATCGAAAGACTTCGTCGCATAGCTCACCGTTTAGGTGAACCCCTTACTATCTTGCAAGATTTGCAAGGACCTAAAATTCGCGTTGGCAAAATTGAGAATGATGGAATCATCCTAAACAAAGGCGATCACCTTACGCTTACAACTGAACCTTTAGTTGGTAAAGCAGGTATTGTCTCAGTTGATTTTCCCAACCTGCCTGATGTGTTAAAACCAGGCAACCGCATTCTACTCTCCGATGGTCAAATGGAACTGCAAGTTGTTCAAGTCCGCAGCAAAGAGATTGATACAAAAGTCGTACTTGGCGGTAAACTTACCTCAAATAAAGGTGTGAACCTGCCTGGCGCCGCTCTTGATATTCCCTGTTTTACTGAGAAAGACGAGCAGGACCTTGCTTTCGGGCTTGAACATGGCATTGATATCATTGCCATGTCTTTTATACGCAGCGCGAAAGATGTTGAACGAATCCGAAAAGCTACCGCCTGCCTTGGAATCCAATGCGCTCAAACACCCATCATTGCCAAGCTTGAACGTCCAGAATCACTAGATAATTTGGAAGAAATCGTTGAAGCCGCAGATGGCGTTATGGTTGCACGCGGCGACCTAGCTGTAGAAATGTCTCCACAGGCTGTACCAATCGCTCAAAAAGAAATTATTACTTCCGCCAACCGGCACAGTAAAATCGTAATTACTGCTACCCAAATGCTCGAATCGATGATCAGTAATCCCCGGCCAACCCGCGCTGAAGCCTCCGACGTAGCAAATGCAATCTTTGATGGGACTGATGCAGTAATGTTATCCGCTGAAACAGCAAGCGGGGCTTACCCTGTTGAGGCTGTACAAATGATGGATACCATTATCCGTCAAGCTGAACAAAACATGAACCGTTGGGGTCATTGGAAAGGATCCCGTTTGGAAGACGTACATGATGATGCCGTTCACATCGCCCGAGCTGCCCGTGAAGTCGCTTCAGACCAGCAAGTAGCTGCCATTGCTGTTTTTACCAACAATGGCAGAACCGCTCTTTTAATGTCAAAAGAACGCCCTCAAACACCAATACTCGCCTTTACTCCCCATCAGCAAACTTACAACCGCCTTGCTTCGATGTGGGGAGTTATCCCTTACCTTATCCCTAAAGCTGAAAATGTTGAAACAATGATACAGCTAGTAGAATCAGCTATGATTGCCGAAACTTCAGTGCAGCCAGGTCAACAGGTTGTCTTAATCTGTGGTTTTCCGGTGAATGCCTTTCGATCACCTAACCTTATTCTGCTTCACACGCTACGCCAATACTAACTTTTGTTAAGGATAGGCTGAAAATGACTCTTTATCCCTCATTAATAACCCCCTATGTTTTGCCTCCACTTGATCAAGCCTTCAAGCCAGCTGCCTTAAGCAAATTGGCTTTTGAAGACGAGATCAAAAAATCAGACAACGGCATGCCTTTGTATATAGCCCTAGAACGTCCTGACGGTACTGTCTCGCATTACACTTGGATTTTTGTGCCACCTCATCATCCGCGTTGTTCCGAGAACCTCTTTCACATCGAGCGTATTATTAAGTTCCTGCTTTGGCAAAAAGGCGGCTATAAAATTTACATCGCTGATGCACCACACGTAGCTGCTTTTCTGCAAGAGCAATACTCTCTAAACGGTTCAAGGGCTTTTGATGTCCAATTTTTCAGCGATCAAGTTTATCTAAAACCGCTTTCTATTATCCCTTGTTCACTGAAAGAACTGCCACCCGAGTCAGAAACTGAAAAATCACTGGGCAGGCACTTGGATGGCTATCGCATTGGCTTTGATCTAGGTGCTTCTGATCTGAAAGTATCAGCTGTAAGTAATGGCGAGTCGATCTTCAGCACCGAAATTGTCTGGGAACCTCGCAAACAAAGCGATCCGCGCTATCATTACGATCACATTATGAACGCATTAAAACTAGCTGCCTCAAAACTTCCCAAAGTAGAGGCAATTGGCGGCAGTGCAGCTGGTATTTATGTAGAAAATCGGGTCATGGTGGCTTCATTGTTCCGCAGCATTCCACTAGAAAGGTTTAATGAAGTCCGCAATATGTTTCTTGCCATTCAAAAAGAGTTTGGCGTGCCTTTAGAAGTGGTTAATGATGGTGAAGTTACCGCTCTGGCGGGTTCTATGTCGCTTGGGGTAAATGCCATTCTTGGTATTGCTCTAGGTTCAAGTGAGGCTGGAGGTTATGTAACCCCTAAAGGCAATATTACAAATTGGCTGAACGAATTAGCCTTTGCGCCTATAGATTACAATCCAGATGCACCAATTGATGAATGGTCAGGCGATCGAGGCTGTGGCGCTTCTTATCTCTCTCAGCAATGTATTTTTCGTTTAGCTCCTCAAGCTGGAATTAATTTACCCCAAAATGCAACTGATGCTGAAAAATTGCTTTTCGTTCAAGAACTGCTAGAGAAAAATGACGGACGTGCACTGGCTTGTTGGCATACAATGGGAGTATATCTTGGGTATGCTATTGCCCATTATGCCTCTTTTTATATTCTAGAACATGTGCTTATCTTAGGACGCTGTACCTCCGGCAAAGGTGGAGCCATATTATTGGAAGAGGCTCAGCGTGTATTACAACAAGAGTTCCCCTCTCTTTATCAAACTATTCAAATTCATTTGCCTGATGAAAAAAGCCGCCGCGTAGGTCAATCTATTGCAGCAGCTAGTTTGCCAATTCGGCAACCCTAAAATTTTAAGAGGAGGTGATAGTTAGTAAAAATAATATCCTTAAACCACCTAAATTCAACTAAAAATAAAAATTTTTATGGAGGAAAATAATGAAGATAAAAGTATTCCTGTTTGTTTTACTCATAGCTGCTTTGGTGCTTTCCTCATGTGGAGGAGGAGCTGCTCCAGAACCGGCTAAACCAGAAGAGAAACCTGCTGCAGAACAGCCTCAAGAAGCCGCTCAGCCAGAAGAAAAGCCTGCCGCAGAACAGCCTCAAGAAGCCGCTGCCGAGCAGGTTGAACTGATTATTAACAGCTGGCGCAATGATGACCTATTAATTTGGCAGGATACAATCATCCCTGCATTCAACAAGCACTACCCTAACATTAAGGTTACCTTCTCACCTGATCCGCCTGCTGAATATAATGCTGCGCTCAACTCACGCCTTGAAGGTGGTACTGCTGGTGACCTTATTACCTGCCGCCCGTTCGATGCTTCTTTGAAGCTCTTTGAAAAAGGCTACCTCGCTCCTCTCAATGATTTGCCAGGCATGGAAAACTTCAGCGATGTTGCCAAATCAGCGTGGGTTACTGATGATGGTTCTACAGTGTTCTGTGTACCTATGGCTTCAGTTATTCACGGTTTTCTCTACAACCAAGATGCATTTAAAGATGCCGGTGTTGAAGAACCAAAAACCGAAGCTGAGTTCTTTGATGTACTTGAAAAAATCAAAGCCAAAGGCAACTATATCCCCCTCATTCTTGGTACCAAAGATCAATGGGAAGCTGCAACTATGGGCTTCCAGAACATTGGTCCAAACTATTGGAAGGGTGAGGAAGGCAGAAAGGCTTTGATTGCTGGCACTCAAAAGTTCACTGATGAACCCTATGTCAAAACTTGGGAAGCTCTTGCCAAATGGGCTCCTTACCTCGGTGATGGCTATAAAGCTCAAACTTATCCCGACTCCCAAAATCTTTTCTCCTTGGGCAAAGGCGCTATTTATGCTCTTGGCTCTTGGGATATTTCAACATTTAAAGGTAAAGTGGACTTCGAGATGGGTGTATTCCCTCCACCTCTTCCTGAAGGCGCTGACAAGTGCTACATCAGTGATCACACTGACATTGCCCTTGGTATGAATACCAAAACCAAACACCCCGAAGAGGCTAGAAAGTTCCTCGAGTGGCTCACTACCGCAGAATTTGCTGAACTTTATTCCAACTCCTTGCCCGGTTTCTTCTCGCTTTCTAAACACAGCATCAAGCTGACCGACCCCCTCGCTCAAGAAGTAGTGGACTGGCGCAAGGATTGTGAATCTACTATCCGCAACTCTTATCAAATTCTCTCTCGCGGCGAGCCTAACCTTGAAAATGAGCTATGGCGCGTTTCGGCTCAGGTGATCAATGGTGAAATCACCCCGCAAGAAGCTGCCAAGCAAATCCAAGAAGGATTAGATAAATGGTATAAACCACAACAATAAGTTACGTTAATTTATCAAACAGTTGGCAGCATAAGCTGCCAACTGTTTCATCAACCTACCTGTGGAGCAAAACTATGGCATCATCTCAATTAAGTTCAAGACCAAAAAAGAAATTTCCTTCTCATATCATTGTATTTCTTGCCCCGGCTGCCATTGTATATACCACCTTCATGATTTACCCCCTTGTAGATTCGCTTCGCTTAAGCCTTTTCGCTACTCAAGAAAACGGATCAGAAATCTTTGTAGGACTGAGGAATTTTTCCCTCCTGTTGACAGACAGCATATGGGCACCCCGCTTTTGGGGAGCTTTAAAAAATAATGTTATTTTTTTCATCATCCATACTCTCGTTCAAAATCCCATCGGTCTTTTGCTTGCCTCTCTGTTAAGCGCAAGAGTGCTTCACGGAAGAAAAATTTACCGCACTATCATCTTCATGCCCACCATGCTTTCAGTGGTTATTGTTGGTTTTGTATGGCAGTTAATCCTCAGTCCGCTTTGGGGAATTACCAAAAGTTTTCTTTCTTTTCTAGGCCTTGCTCATTTATTTGCTCCTTGGTTAGGACTAGAGAGCAGTGCGTTAATTACCTTATCCTTAATTTCAGTTTGGCAATTTATTGGCATTCCGATGATGCTTTTTTACGCAGCTTTGATCAGCATCCCAGATGAGCTTATCGAAGCTGCTTATGTGGATGGAGCTACAAGCTGGGATGTATTCTGGAATATCAAATTCCCTCTTATCCTTCCTACTGTTGGCATTGTAACTATTCTGACTTACGTTGGCAACTTCAACGCTTTCGACCTAATTTACACGACTCAAGGCGTTTTAGCCGGCCCAAACTTTTCCACTGACATTTTAGGTACCTTATTTTATCGTACCTTTTTTGGACATCAACTGCAGCTAGGCAATCCCACAATGGGAGCGACAATCGCTACCATGATGTTTTTCATCATCCTTCTTGGCGTTCTCATTTATATGTTCTTATGGCAGCGACGCATTCAGACTTATGAATTATAAAGGTTTAGGAGAAGCATTATGACAAAACGATGGCTCATTAAACTTCAGAATAATACGAATGCAATCATTTCACATTTCATTCTCATTTTATATTCCTGTATTGCTTTATTCCCTATTTTGCTTATAATCATGAACTCCTTCAAGGCTCGCAAAGCCATCTTCAAAATGCCGCTTTCCTTTCCAACCCCTGAAACTTTCAGCCTTGTTGGTTATGATACGGTCTTCCAACGCGCAAATTTCCCACAATATTTTGTTAATAGCTTAATCGTAACCCTTTGTTCCATGTTTCTCATACTTTTCTTCGGGTCAATGGCAGCCTATGCCCTATCGGAATATCAATTTCCCGGCAATAGCTTCTTGGGGTTATATTTGGCACTGGGTATTATGATCCCAATTCGCCTTGGTACGGTAAGCATTCTGCGTTTGGTGGTGAATTTAGGGCTAATTAATACCTTAACTGCCCTGATCTTGGTTTATGTAGCCCAGGGTTTGCCTTTAACGATTTTTATTTTGCAGCAATTCATGCGCCAAGTGCCAAAAGAACTTAAAGACGCCGCCCGCATTGATGGAGCCAGTGAATACCGCATTTATGGGCTTACTCTGCCGCTTATCCGCCCTGCGATAGCCACCGTAACTGTATTTACCATGATACCTATCTGGAATGACCTGTGGTTCCCATTGATCATTGCCTCAGACGAGAAAGTGAAAACGGTGATTCTTGGCGCGCAGCGATTTATGGGTCAATTTATTATTGACTGGAACGCAGTGCTGTCTTCACTAACTTTAGCTATGGTGCCGGTCCTCATCCTTTATATCATATTTTCCAACCAACTTATCAAAGGCATCACGGCAGGGGCTTTAAAGTAAAACAAAACTTAAAGCTCTTGCCAAACCTTGCCTTTTATGATCGTCTGTTCAACATGATAAGAGGCAGAAAGCACATTCATATCAGCGTAATAGCCTACTGCCAAGCGCCCTCGATCCTGCAAACCCATCATTTTTGCTGGTGTGCTTGTCAGTGATTGAAGACACGCTTCGAGCGGTGCTTGTGTATAAGCCATTAAGTTTCTTAGGGCTGCATCTAAAGACAAAATGCTGCCGGCAATTGTGCCGTCAAGCAAACGCGCCGATTCTTCCGTAACAACTACTTCAAGATCAGCTAAATGATATCGACCGCTTGGCATACCCAAGGCTGCCATACAATCCGTAACAGCAACCAATCTTTCTGCTCCGAGCACTCGCCACAACACCTTGACCATCGCTTTATGAACGTGCAGTCCATCGGGTATAACACCTCCATAAACCGAATCCGAAGCCAATACTGCCCCCACCATCCCTGGCTCGCGATGGAGCAACGGTGGCATTGCGTTAAACAAGTGTGTGCCATATGTACATCCAGCCTCAAAAGCAACTATAGCTTGCTGATAAGTGGCATTTGTATGGCCGCTGCTGACGACAACACCGCGTTTAGTCAGCACTTTTATCAGCTCAAGTGCACCTTCCATCTCTGGTGCTAACGTAACAAGTTTAACACCGCCTTCAGGTGTCCAATTTTCCACTGCCTTAATATCCGGGGGAATTATATGAGCTTCATTGTGCGCCCCCTTCTTATGTGGGTTTAGAAAAGGTCCCTCAAAATGCAAACCAAGGGGTTCTGCACCATACCAATCGGATGGCTTCCCTTTAGAAAACACCTCTTGGGCTTTTTGGTATGTAGGAAACGGTGATGTAATAATTGTGGGTAAAAAGGATGTAACCCCATAGCGCGGCAATTTTTTAGCAACTTCCCACATTGTATCTGGTTCAGCAGTAAAATCTTTCCCAAACGCCCCGTTGACTTGCAAATCAATATACCCTGGTACGAGGTATTTTCCTTGTAAATCAATCTCCTTTGCATGTGGTGGGCAAGTTATCGTACCGCTCTTGCCTAATGCTGCGATTTTTTCTCCTTCTGTCAACAATGAGTAATCTTCCAGCACTTCATGAGGAGTTACAAGCGTTGCGTGTGTGAAGAATAATGCCTCCATGATTAATCCTCCAATGGCAATTTTACCGGCTTACCTAATTCCATTGAGCGATAGGCAGCAATCACCACCTCAAGGGCTTTAATGCCATCCTCACCGCTAATCAGCGGGGCTCGCTCTTCCTTGATAGCAGCTACAAATTCGTCAATCATCCCTTGATTGGCATCCGAACCCCAAGGCAGCCAAAGCGTGTGTTGTTCAAGTCTTCCAAAAAGCGTCAAGTTCTGCTTAAAAGCATCTACAAACACAACTCCATTTTCTCCAATAAATTCCATTGTCAACCCGCCCCACGTTGGGTAGTAATCTGGTCGGCTCCAACTGCAATCAATGGTCGCAAAGATGCCGTTGCTGAAGGTAACCATCACCAGACCGCCAGTCTCAACTTCAACTTTATTGTGATGAAAAATATGATTAGTTTTTGCAAATACCTCTACTACCTCACACCCCAAGAACCAGCGCATAAGGTCAACTAAATGGACGACGTGATCCATCACTGCTCCTCCGCCGGCTAACTTCTTATCCACAAACCATGCTCGATGACGCATCGGTAATTGTCCTTGATTCGTCGTATTGAGTGCATAGATGTTGCCCAAACTGCCAGCTTCTAGCATTTTTTTAATCTCCACCATCGGTTGACTGAACCGCATTGGAAAAGCTGTCATGAGACGCACGTGATGATTTTTACAACTTTGAATGATCGCGCGCGCGTCCTCCAACGTGGTAGCAATCGGCTTTTCGCACAGAATATGCACCCCAGCTTGCGCAACTTTTTCAACATCTCGGCGATGATGTGCATTTTCTGAACAGATTACCACCGCTTGCGGCTTCTGCTCAATAAATTCATCAAAACGAGCAAAGTACTTCACCCCAAATTGTTGTTCAAAGTGCTTGCCGCGTTTCTCATCATCATCATAAAAGCCTATGACTTCTACCTGAGGATTAGCGCGCAGATTATGGATATAGGCTTCAGCATGCAGATGCGCAAAACTCATGATTCCGACTTTCATAATTGCACCTCACTTAATGATTCAATATGAATTGGTTTGCCTGTTTTTGCCGATTCGATTGCAGCCACAGCAATTTGCACTGCAGCCAAGCCATCTCCAGCCTTTACAGGCAAGGGCGATTGATCAACAAGATGACGATAAAAGGCTTTAATCTCTGTAGTATAAGGGTCTTCACTCAATGGACTAGCCGGCACAGCAACATAACCCTCGTCCTTTGCCCCTTTCTCTTTTAGATAGACTGAAATTGGTGCTGTATCCATTGAATGATGGGTAAGCAGCCCTGCTGAACCAGCAATTTCAAAATCGGTTACAAACATAGGTGCAGGGTAAGCCCATGAACCCTCGATATGTGAAATTGCCCCACTTTTATGAGTAAGTATTACTAGCCCATGATCAAAACCAGCATTTATTGAAGAATGTAAGATGCTTTTCGCAAACACGGTTTCCACATCGCCCGCAATCCAGCGCGCATAATCAAAATCATGGATCATTAAATCCATCATGATCCCGCCCGATTTCTCAAAATCCACATACCAATTGTCTTGAGCTTTTTTCGGTTGAAAGCTTTTTCTGCCTAATCGGATCACGCCAACTTTTCCGATCATTCCATCCATCACAGCTTTCTTCGCTTGAACATACTCGGGGAAGAACCGAACGACGTGTGCAACCATTAATTTTACCCCGCGTGAATGACAGAAACGCACTGCTTCCCGTGCCTGCTCCACCGTGCGGCAAAGCGGTTTCTCACAAACTATCGGTTTACCGGCTTCGGCAGCTTGGAGGATCATCTCATAATGCAGGTGAGTTGGCGTGCATATATCCACAACATCAATTTCCGGCAGCATAGCTTCAAGGGATGGGTAAATTTTCGCGCCGTATTGCTTTGCCAACCCTTCAGCTTCTGCCAAAGGCTGAGCGGTTACTCCGCTAATAACTGCCCCAGCAGTTTTCCAAGCAGCAGCATGCGTGCTTCCCATAAAACCTGTTCCAATTATTCCAATACGCATAACATCCTCCTTATCATTTGATTTCATCATTGTCTTAATGACGAAAATGTCTTATACCCGTCATAACCATGGCAATATTGTTTTGATTAGCCAGATCTATTGATTCTTGATCTCTAAGCGAACCTCCTGGCTGTATAATGGCAGTGATGCCAGCTTTGGCAGCTTCCTCCACCGAATCGGAGAATGGGAAAAAGGCATCCGAAGCCATCACTGCGCCGCGAGCTTTACTGCCCGCTCTTTCTGCAGCAATTCGCACACAGTCCACGCGATTTGGCTGCCCGCCTCCAATTCCAACTGTTGCTTCTGTATTGCCTTCGAGTCGAGCAAACACAATAGCATTGGATTTAACGTGCTGAACGGCCTTCCACGCAAAGGCTAAAGCTCGGGTTTCTGCCTCCGTGGGCATTCTCTCGGTTACAATTTTCCAATGGTCTTCTCCATCATCTGGGTCCCCTGTGTCAACATCTTGAATCAAAACCCCTTGATGTATAGAACGCAGCTCAAAAGGCGGATTAACCTTTGTATCATACAGTTCAATCAAACGCAAATTCTTTTTCTCACTCAATATTTCCAAGGCTTTAGGAGTAAAGCCTGGAGCAACAATACATTCCACAAACAGTTTTCCGATAGCTTTAGCTGTAGCTCGGTCAAATAGCCGATTAGCTGCAATTACCCCTCCAAAAGCAGAAATCGGATCAGAAGCTAGAGCATACTCAAATGCTTCCTCAAGTGAATCAGCTGAAGCTATTCCACAAGGAGAAAGATGCTTTACGATGACAATACTATCCCGTTCAAAAGAAATCACTGCTCGCCATGCTGCATCCAAATCCAATAAATTATTGTAAGAAAGTGGCTTTCCTTGCAGCAATTTCCCGCCCATTGCCCCGATCCGCGGCTGATATCCATATAAAGTAGCTCCTTGATGCGGGTTTTCGCCATAGCGCAAGGTTTGAATAGGATAAAGCTTCATCACCAAAGCCTCTGAGTCATCTGTAGTTTCGGTTATTTCCTTCTTTTCAACTGCTTCAGCTGCCCTCTCTTGTTTGTTCATTTGTTGAGCAAAATATTGGGCGATTAGAGCATCATAAGATGAAGTTAATTGGAAAGCTTTATGGGCTAAAGCCAGACGTGTATCTTCATCAACTTTCCCCTTTTCCCTTAATTGAATAAGAATGGGGATGTAATCATCTGGGTCAGTTAATACAGTAACCCTTTCGTAATTTTTTGCTGCCGCGCGGATTAATGCGACTCCTCCAATATCAATATTTTCGATGATTTCAGAATGAGTTACACCTTCCTTTTTTAGTGTATCCTCAAATGGATAAAGATTCACGACAACTAAATCAATTGGCACAGCGTGAATCAAAGCTAGGTCTTCTGCATCCCTACTTGTGTTTCGGGCTAAAATGCCCCCATGCACTGACGGATGAAGCGTCTTCACCCTACCTCCAAGTATCTCTGGTGAACCTGTATAGGATGCGATATCTTTGACCTCCAGTCCCAATTGACGGATAGCTTGAGCAGTACCACCGCTGGCAAGCATTTCCCAACCCAACAAGCTTAACCCCTTAGCCAGAGTTTCTAATTCTGTTTTGTCATAAACTGAAAGCAAAGCAGTTGGCATGTTGATTCTCCTTTGGTTTTTTATTATAATACATTCATACATTCTAATCCAAGTTTGATGTTCGTGGCAACTCATTTCTGTAAGGGTTTAATATAAAGGAGTTACTTATGCTAGTCGGCAAACGAATGTCCCACCCGGTTATTACGATTTCACCTGATACTCCCATCATTGACGCTCTCAACCTAATGAAAAGAGAACATATCCGCCGCTTGCCGGTCGTTATGGATGGCAAACTCGTTGGTATTGTATCAGATAAAGAAATCATGAACGCATCACCATCTGGCGCAACCTCCTTAAGTGTCTGGGAACTTAATTACCTTGTCAGCAAGATCCTTGTTAAGGACATCATGACTAAAGAGGTTATCACCGTTCAAGAAACCGATTCGTTGGAAAAAGCTGCCCGCTTGATGGCTGATAACAAAATCGGCGGCTTGCCTGTGATGCGCAACGATCAGTTAGTTGGCATCATCACTGAGACTGATCTCTTCAAATTGTTTATTGAATTGATGGGTGCAAGAGAAAAGGGTGTACGGGTTACTGCATTGATTTCTAATGAGTCGGGCACATGGGCAAAAATCGCAAAAGCCATCGCTGATGCCGGCGGTAACTTCATCGCCTTTGGTCAATTTGCCGGCGAAACCCCCAACAATCGCCTGCTCACCTTCAAAGTCTCTGGCTTGGATTTAGAAAAAGTGCAAAGCCTAATTACCCCTTTGGTTGAGGAAATCGAAGACATTCGCTTAAGCTTAGGTGAATAAAGCCATTCAAAGCTCCTATTGAAGCTCTTCCCAATCTTCGTCCGGCTCAGGCAGTAGCTCATCTGGGGGCGGAGGTGTTCCTTCAAACTCCGCTTCAGGTACATTTGATTCTGGAGTTGTTTCGTTCTGGCTCGGTTCAAGCCCAGATGTCTTGGAAGCAGTAGGTGTCAGAACTGAAACGGTGGGAGGGCTTTGCTTTTCCCCTGTTTTTGTATTTGTCCCTATTGCCTGATTAGTGCTTGAGGCAGCAGCTGTTATCTGAAGAGTTTGTCCTTTTACAATTGTAGGAGAAAGTATTGGTTTCTTTTCCTCCGTAAGCGAAACGGTAAGCAATGGTGTCTTATTCAAACCGTTCGCATCTATGGCAGTATTTATTTCTTGATTAGGCACAGGATTTTTATTCAAAGTATTGTTTAATAGTTTTGGTTGATTTGACTGAAAACCAACCAAACTACCCCAATCTGAGGATACTGTTGGAAAAGTGATAAGAACTCCCATCGCTGAAGGTATAGAGAAGACACATAAGCACAGCACCATACCAAGCGAGATACTGCTTATCACAGCAAGGAAAAGCCGCTTGCTGTTCAGCAAACTTGCCCACTTTTTCGGAGATATTGATTGCTGTTCCGTTTTTGCTCTATACCTAAGGTATAAAATGAATGCTGCTAACGGAAAAACAAATATGCTAAAGGCGGAAAGAGAAAAAGCCGTTAGAAAAAAAAGAAAAGCCAACACTTCATCCGGCATTTTTTTCCAGTAAAAAATACAATCAATCTTTTTTCATCAAGGTCAATCTCTGCACCCCATTGATCTGTGGGAAAATAGCACCTTGTTGTACTGTCAGCATAGCTTCTTGCGGCTCAACAACTCTCACGCCGGAAATCATATCCACACCAAAATCAAATAGCAATGGCGTCAGCGGGGTCGAAGGACCTAAAATCATAATAAAGGCATCTTTGGCGCAGTAGGAGAGCAGCTCTTCAAATGTATGGTTAATGAGAGTCGTGCCGGTTATCACTGCCACATCAGTTTTATAGAGGATCTTTGCAGCCTGTCTTGCATCAACCTCATTCAATGTCGGCTTCTGTTCTATCACCCATATCTCATTGGCAATCGGTTTCAACTTTGGGATAAAAGGAAAATGTCCCACAATGGCAATGTTTTTACCAGCTCCCTTTTCCACCAGGATCTCAAGTGCATCACCCTGAACCGTATTAGCCTCATCTACTTCCAATAGCGAATTGATGGCTGCCATACCAATGCTTGCTTCGAGCACATTCCTTGAAAGCGCCCAGCCAGCCAGTTCTTGAGCGTCCTTCAAGTGCAGTTTACCTACATCACGCACCGAGCTGCTGCCATGCGGTTCATCCGGCAGCAGAGTGCTAGCAAGCCCGCAAAAACGACTGCAAACTAATGTCCAATGCGCCCCAACCATAACGTGAGAAATCGCCGTTTTTTCTTTTGGTAAACTCTCTAGAATGCGTTCAAGTACTCTCATTCTCTCATTCCTCCATTTCTATTCCTATTCATAATTTGTTACTAATTGCAAATTGGGGTTTTCACCTGGTGCACGGCCCACTTTAGCCATGTCCAGCCATTCTCCATTTACCTTTACGCGCACTACATCAGCCGTATAGTCTGTTACCGTTGAGCCATGGTTGTCAAACAACGAAGACCCGACTGCATAAATATCTACTGGCACACCCAACTTTTCAAAGTTGCGGATCTTTTCCGGATTAAAACCTCCAGAGACAATAATTTTTACTTTCTTGCAATATTGGATTGCGATATCAAGCCACTCACCACATAAATTCCAATCCTGCCAGGCTTTATCCAACGCTTGGCGTACTACAAACACGAGACGCGGGTTGACGCCCAAATCCAAATTAGGATCTCCTAATGGCGGCAAGGACACATCTCGAATGCTATTGGCTGTGTCCAATCTTACCCCATAGAGTTTATATTTCTCTGCTTCCTCAAGGTTTCCTTCTTCAATGCAGCGCCGATATTCAGCAAACATTGCTTGGCAAACCTCAAGCGAATCCCTTACACAATCATTATTAAAATCCACCAAAGCAATACGCGGAATTTTAGCAGGCAATGTACGCGAAAAAGCTAGCATAGCCTCAGCTGTATCACCTAAAAAGCAAGCGATCGCAGCGTGAGCAACAGTTCCTCCGCCTGCTCCGCCCCACCAATCGCCTTGAGCATCTGTTGACACAAAAGGTCCCAATTTTTTTTCAAAATCTGCATTAAACCGTTGAACTGCGATATTATAAGCATAACCATCAGCTGCCTGCACTTCATGGACATCAAAGCGTGCCGGAAAGAACAGCAATGGCTTGCCTCGAGCGGCAATTTGAGTTTCATAGACATTGGTCGCAATCCGGCTGGCGCGGGTAAGAATACCTAATGTTGGAGTTTCCAGTAAGGCAAAATCACGATATCTGCCCCGAACCCTTATAACCGGTTGAACCTGCTTAGGATCACCGTAGTAATGCACCAAATCTCCATCATGCACCGCCCAAACTTCAAGTTCATGCCATGTATTGATAAAGCGATCTCCATCCCAATAGCCAGTGCAGTGCCGTAGCATGGCAAGTGCTTTATCCACCCCGACAACCACTGTAGTACCTGGACGACGGGTGAACCATTGCATTTCTACCTCAATATCCCCTGTAAGTATTTTCTCCTGTAGGTATTTTTTAGGATAGTACTTGCTTGATTTTGGAAAGACATAACCGTCTTCCGAAAGTCTCGTAAGCATGCGCATAATATTTTCAAAATATTTATCTGAATACCAACCGCGGCGCATCCGTTCTACATCGAGCTTGAACACATCACTGGGAAGGCGTTTTCCATCAAAAATGCTCATTCTTAATCATTTCCTTCCAGATATAACATAATAATTTACAACCACTTATCCGAAGTAATAACATTCAGCCCAGCTTCAGCAAAACGCTGATATGCTGCATCGGCTTCACTGGTATAATCCACTACACCTTCTATAACCACTGGGGAGGCACAATCCTCTAACAAGTAAATCTTTTTAAGCAACTCCAACTCTTTTGTATGTCGAATTTGGGCAATGATGTCTTCCACTGTCCAAGCTACACAATGACTTTTTGCTTGTCCTGCAATGAATAGAACGTCCAATTCCCGTAATTTTTGTAAAATTGCCATGCTTTTCTTTGCCAATCTTTTCCCATCTGCAAAAGTAAGCACCTCAGGACCCACAATAGAATAATGCTCTGTTAAAGGCTGATCACCTTTCAGCAACAGTGTTGGCTGACTGTAGCGTGCCACAGTATGAAAGAATACGGCTTCTTCGATGGCAGGCACCAAAGCATGACCAATGCTGCCCAGCATGGCATGGTAAGGCCAGATAGTCAATTGATATTTGCCTTTTTTAGCCAATGATTTAGTATAGTGGAGCAGATATTCCTTTGCCTGTTCTTCATTAATCTTTAGCAAGGTGCAAACAGCGGGGTTAATGTTCCATTTGCCCTGCTGAATATCTTCATAAGAAATAATCGAATAAGCCGCTGGGTGATTGCCATTCCTATCCACTAAAAATATCGCATGAAATATTTGCATTGCTTGATGAGTATCCATCGTAATGATAATCTCAGTCAATTGATGGAGGTGCTGATAAATGAACTCGCATAAACGGCGGTTGTCATCAACTGCTCCAGTGCCGGATCTGCCGCCCACATACAATTCAAAGCCGGGCAAACAGAATGTATTTTGCACATCCACCAGCAGCAATCCTATGCGATGTTTGTCTTCTATTGCGGGCTTTATCCCATATCTGCTTGCCCACTGCCTTGCTTCTTCCTCACGCTCCTGGTAAGGTACTTTCCACAATTCGCCAACTTTCTGTGGTTGAAAAAAGCTTGGAATTGGAAGTCTATCCATAACCGTACTACTCCTCAAGTGAATATATTTCTATTGCTGCGATAGAAATCTTCTCTTTATACCGAAAACATCTTAAACAGCTTTGCAAAAAGATTCAATTGAATGGCTATTATTTTATATATTATAACATGATAACCCAAAGGAAAAATGGTTGGAAGAATTCATGCCAGGCAATTCAATTTTTATCACTTTGATTCAGATATTTTGCAATTCTTTCTTCAGCTAAGCGAATATAATCGGGGTTTATTTCATACCCAATAAAATTGCGCTCTGTCTCCAACGCTGCGATGGCAGTTGTGCCGCTTCCCATGAATGGGTCTAATACGGTATCATCTGTGAATGTATATAATTGTATCAACCGCAAAGGCAGTTCAATTGGAAATGGCGCCGCATGACCTATTTTTTTTGCCGACTCAGGGCTCATCGTCCAGACTGATTTTGTCCATTCCATAAATTGCTCTTTTGTGATGGTATTATTCTTGTCTTTAGGTTTCTTTCGTGTGAAAGAACCCTTGGAAAACACCAATATATACTCGTGGACATCCCTCAAGACAGGATTGGAAGCTGATTGCCAGCTTCCCCAAGCCATAGACACACCGGCTCCTGCCCCCTTATTCCATATTATTTCTCCCCTCATGACAAAACCAATCTCAAGCATAATCTTGGATATATAATCCGACAATGGGATATATGGCTTTCTACCCAAATTGGCAACATTTACACACGCTCGCCCCCCATTCACTAACACCCGATAGGTTTCTGTAAAAACATTCCTTAATAATTGCAAGTACTCATCAAGCGATAAGTCTTTATCATACTCCTTCATAGCATTATAGGGCGGCGAAGTAACCATTAAATGAATGCAACAATTTGGCAGTTCTTTCATGTTTTCTGAACTACTAAGGATTAACTTATTCTTCAATTCTTGTGGTATTTGCTGTTCAATTTGTGGTTGATCTTCCCCGATTTGCAAATCCACATTCATTCTCGAGCGATAATATGCAGTTGAATCGTGATTTATTCTGCCAACTGTTCCGAAAGGACTTGTAGTTGTGCCTCTAGTCACTGCTTGTCCCTCATTAATTCTTGTAACTTGGGCTTTATGAATAGCACAAAACAAAATCTACTTAACCACAATTCCTGATAAATCTTCTTCAGGTTTTGGATACTCAATATCAAGCTTCTTTAGCCGGCTGACAATAAGTTCAGCAATGATCGCGTTTCGCAGCCATTTCTTATTTGAAGGAATAATATACCATGGAGCATATTCCGTACTTGTTTTATTTAGCACATCCTCATAAGCTGCTTGATAGTCTTCCCAATATTCGCGTTCCTTTAAGTCTGCTGTATTAAACTTCCATTGTTTTTTTCTATCTTCCAAGCGCGCTTGAAGCCGTCGCTTTTGTTCTTCTTTATCTATATGCAAAAAGAACTTGAGTATCGTCGTTCCCTCTTCCCAAAGCATTTTTTCAAAGGAATTAATTTGGTCATACCGCCTTTTCCATACATGTTCTGCAACTAAGCCATGCACTCGCACAATCAATACATCCTCGTAATGGCTGCGATTAAAAATAACCATTTCTCCTTTCGCTGGCACCTGCTTATGAATTCGCCATAAATAATCATGCGCTAATTCTTCTTGGGTTGGCTGCTTAAAGCTAGCTACTCGTACTCCTTGCGGGTTAACTCCTTCAAATACATGCCGGATCACACCATCTTTACCACTTGTGTCCATCCCCTGCAAGATGATCAGCACCTTATGTTTTTGCTGCGCATACAATGCCTCTTGAAGTTCCTCTAGCTCTTTGTTGAGTTCAAGCAGCCTCTTTTCTACTGCTTCCTTGTTTTGATCAGAATCTCCTTGGGGATCAATCTTCGATAGACGTATCTTTGAATTTGGCTCAACTAAATAGGAATCCACCATATCACCTTATCCACGCTTCATAAGCTCATACTATCATTTTTGAAATATTTTTTAGATGATTTTGAAGACTTATCAGTTTTCGAAATGTTTTGACTCTGGTTTCCCCTGTATGCCGGGGCTAGGATATGCACTACTTTGCACAACCTTAAATCATTAAAGCGACTGCGAATACGCATATCCATTCGCTCCATATCCTCAGCACTAGTAATGACTGTTGGCAATTCCGCAAAATAGCGGTAATCAATAATTTGGTAAAGTTTTTCTCGCGCCCAAGGAGACATAGAGGTGGTGAATAAATCATCAAGGATCAGCAAGTCGGTACTGCGCACTTCCTCAAAAACTTGGTCAAATCGCACAACACTTGTTGGAGCAAAAGTGGAACGCAAGTGATCGAGCAAATCCGCCATCTGAATAAAAACCGGAGGGAAGCCCTTACTCGTGCGGAAATTAGCTATGCTAGCTGCAAGGTGTGTCTTTCCACAACCATTTCCACCTATGAAAATAAGCCAGCCATGTGGTTCTTCAGCAAAAGTCCTTGCTTGCTGAAAAGCATAGTCCAGACTTTGCTGATGCTCTTTTGGCAGCATTTCACTCCTCCGATCAGTGAAGTTGCCAAAAGTGCGGTTTGCTAATAAGTCCAACGATGAGATTTCAGGCTGCCCTTTGTCATCTTCCGCGTTTCTAAAATCCGGCGCTATAATTGTTACCCTCGTAACCAGATCTGGATCTTTTAATCGCGAACGAATGCGTCCATCAATGGCTTCCCAAGTCAAATTGGTGGTTACAACCAAAGGCAATTGATTGATATAGCGATAGTTAATTAACTGAAATAACTTTTCCTGAGCCCAAGGAGTGGCATTCTGAGTTCCAAAATCATCCAGCACCAGCAAATCTACCTGGCGTACTTGCTCAAACTGCTCTTCAAAAGTAATATCCGGGTCGCTGTAGGAATAGCGCAAGGAATCCAATAAATCCGGAACAGTGATAAACAATGTAGGAATCCCAAGTCCAACAATGTAGTTGGCAATAGCAGCTGCTAGATGTGTTTTTCCGCATCCATATCTGCCTTGAATAAGCAGCCAGCCTTGTAAACTATGCGCATACTGCAAAGCATGGTGGTATGCGCGTTCCAATGAATCAGCTTGGGCATCAGCTAACCCAATTTTGCCGCGTGGTAAAAAATTTTCAAAAGTTTTATCCTTCAACCGTTCCAAATGACTGAATTGATAAAGCCGTTGCTGCATTCGAGCCTGTATTACGCGCTTCAAGCACTGACACGGCTTTACTTTACCGAAATCAGGGTGTCCTAAAGGCACATCTTCTCGCAAATATCCAACCCCCTGACATATCGGGCACTGCGGGTCGCCAGGCAAATCCGATTGATACACAGCTTGTGTTTGGGATAAGTTATCTCTGGGTGTATCTCCTACGGTATTTTTCAGTATCTCTCCAAGTGTTTCGGTCATCGCGACCCCTTTCCTTCCAATTTCTTAATATTTTCTCTATATAACGCCAACTGCGCACATTGCTAGCAATAGCAAGTTCAAAAGCTTCTTCAATCCATTCCTGCGGGTATAGGTCTTCAGCCTCTTTCAACATCTCAGCTAGCATTGGTGTTAAAGGACCAATGTTCTCTTCATACAAGCGGAAAATTGTAGGCTTTGCCAAATCCAACGTAATAGGTGCATGGCGATCCCCTGTTGGTTTCCAATCCCCGCGATTAAAGGCATCTACTGCTGCCCGTCCTTTCGGTGAGTTGAGAAAATAAAACCGATGAAAACTTCCCCCTAATTCTGTCTCTATGCTGAGCAGTAAACCATCATCCAAACACTGCTGCAAACTCTTATCAAGAACACTTTCAGCTTCTGCAGGTGTTTCTCCCATTCCTGCCATAAATTGAGCATCCTCTAAAAAATCTTGTTTCATCAAGTAACGAAACGTGCCTTCTGCTTTTTCCATGCGCCAAAAGAAATATAATAACAGCTTCAATTCCTCAAGACTTTGGATTTTAGGTAATATTTCAGTGAAGAATAACTCCGGCAAACGAATAAAAGTTAACCTGCCAGAAGGAAAGCCGCTAAATTTCATCTCTTATAAAGCGGATAAATCAATATGGCGCGTAACTGCATTTTCGAATTTCGCCAATTTGGAACGAAATACTAAATCAATACTGCCTGTTGGTCCATTGCGATGCTTTGCAACCAAAATTTTAGCTAAATTTGGCGTAGCACTTTCTTTATCATAAGCATCTGGTCGGTAAATAAACATAACAACATCAGCATCTTGCTCTAAAGAGCCCGATTCGCGTAAATCGGAGAGTACCGGCTGCTTATCCGCGCGTTGTTCAACTGCTCGCGAGAGCTGCGCAGCTGCAAGCACCGGCACATTGAGTTCCCGGGCAAGACTCTTCAATTGGCGCGAAATCTCAGATACTTCTTGGACTCGATTGTCCACCCGCCTGCCTGTAGTCATTAGTTGGATATAATCTACTACTATTAAATCCAAATTATACTCAAGGTGTAAGCGACGGCATTTTGTCCTCATTTGCATAGGCGTAATAGCGGGAGTATCATCTAAAAATACATATGTTTTGCTCAAAGAGGCGCAAGCTTGATAAAATAATTCCCACTCATCATCCTGAAGCTTTCCAGTTCTCAATCGCTGAGAATCAATACCCGTCTCTTGGGCAATAAGCCTTTGAACCAATTGTTCATTTGACATTTCCAATGAGAATATGGCAACATGCTTATTGTACATTTGGGCAGCGTTCTTGGCAACGGAGATTAAAAACCCAGTCTTCCCTTGACCTGGCCGCCCAGCAATGATAAGAAAATCTGACGGCTGCATGCCAATCAGCAGCCTATCCAAGTCTATGAAGCCGGTCAATACCCCATAAGCTTCATTTCCCCGCCTAACCAAAGCACTGATATGGCGGTCATATTCCGATACGACTTCCGAGATAGGCTTGAGCTCACTTTTAATGCGTCCTTCCCCCACATTGAAAACAGCTTTAGCCGCTTCATCCATTGCTGTTTCCACACTGATATCTGAGCTGAATGCTAACTTGGCAATTTCATTAGCAGCTTGCAGCATACGTCGCCGTACGGCGGATTCGACCATAATTTTTGCATAAGCTTCAGCATGCAGCGTAGTCGGTACATTGTTGACCAGCATGCTTAAATACGCCGGGCCGCCGACTTCCGTCAGCAACCCCATTTGTTCTAGCTCTTCATTTACAGTAAGAAGATCAATGGGTACATTTCTTTCCATCAGGCGGGTTATAGCCTGCCAAATATAGCCATTTCGACGAATGAAAAAATCTTCTACCGTTAGGTATGGTGCTATATCATAATATACTTGCGGATTGATCAGAATTGCCCCCAGCACTGCCTCTTCTGCTTCCCGGCTATGCGGGAGTGTTTCCGTTCCGCCAACTTGATTTTCAGCAGTGCTCATAGGTTGCTAAACCATTCCTTTCATGATGAGATCCATCTGCAAAAGCAATTCCTAAATCCTACTGCTCTAATATTCATTACTCTGGATGTTCTTCTTCTGATGAATCCAAATTATCTAAATCCAACTTTTCGATAAAATCTTTAAATACAGACAAGCGGTCTTCGGATGGTTCAGCTTCTAAAGGTTCTGTTGGTTCCTCCAATTCAGTTTCCTTCAGCACCGTTGTTTTAGGTTGAGCTGATCTTATGTCTTCATCCGGTATCACCCCGGCAACTTCAAAGACTCTTTTATCTACATAAATTGGAACATTTGCCCTCACTGCCAAAGCCAACGCATCAGAAGGGCGTGCATCAATATTAATCACCTCTTGATCATGACGCGTTACAATATTGCCATAATAGATATCATCGTTCAACGCAGTTACTTCAACGCGCAGAATCTCTGCATTTAATGCATCAAAAACCTTTTTTAACAAGTCATGAGTTAATGGACGCACAACTTCCACTTCCTGTAACGCAATGACAATGGACTCTGCTTCAGGAACACCGATCCAAATCGGCAAGTAGCGCTCCTTCTTGACGTCCTTTAGCATGACGATTCTTTGCTGAGACATCAAGCTTACTCGGATGCTGTCTATGATCACCTCGACTTTTTCATTTGCATTCTCATCCATAACCCTCTCCTTACCTTAATGCATGCCCCTCATAGTATATTTTATCATGTCCAACACGGAAGAAAAATGAAAACCCTATGAATTTTCCTTTCCAATCAGCCAAAAACCGAAAACCATTGCACAAATGCTTCCAAACGTTGCAGCATCTATATGCAATTCTCCAATATCCACAATACTCCACTGAAGTGCATCTGCCAACCATTGAGCTCCCCAAAAACCTAACCACCCCATAAGGATAAAAAACAGTAACCGCAATGGATTGCCGCCTACTACAAGGTGAAATATTGCACCATAAAGCGTTGAAAGTATTAATCCTAATAGAAAACTTGGTGATTGCATCATAATAAAAATTATATCGCAAATAATTTTTTGCTCTCGCCATCTTCTCAGGGCTGTGTTAATTAACTGATTATAATGGAGTATATCTTGCTGTACCATGAATGTCAAGCAACACAAATCTCGTGTAATCCATGTTATAATCTCAAATGATGTAAGGAGGGGCGGTTATGCCAGAAAAAGTATTAGTTATAGAAGACGAACCGGCTTTGTGCGAAACCCTTGCCTACAATCTAAATAAAGAAGGATACTCCGTTTTCATTGCAGCAGATGGAGAAACCGGCATAAAGCTGGCACGCGAGCAAAATCCCGATTTAATTATTCTTGACATCATGCTGCCAATCATTGATGGCTTTGAAGTGTGTCGTATTCTGCGCCAAGAAATGCATATGCCCATCCTCATGCTTACCGCACGGGATGATGAGATAGACCGCGTCATTGGTTTGGAAATGGGAGCAGATGACTATCTTACAAAACCTTTCAGCATGCGCGAGTTGCTTGCACATGTCAAAGCCAAACTCCGTCGGGTGCGTATTGACCGTAATGAAAATCAACACCTCAGTAAAAGTAGAACCGAAGAAAACATCCTCCGCTCTGATGATCTTTCCTTAGATCTCGAACGCCGTCAAGCTTTTCTCGGTAGCCAATCTATCGAGTTGAAACCTATGGAATTTGAGCTCCTGCACTTTCTTATGAAGCATAAAGGCAAGCTTCTTTCTCGTCCGTTAATATTGCAGCAAGTGTGGGGTTGGGAATGGCAAGGGGAAAGCCGTACGGTAGATGTTCATATTCGCTGGCTGCGTGAAAAAATTGAAAAGGACGCTGCTAATCCTCAACGCATTGTTACAGTACGCGGAGCAGGCTATCGTTTTGAAGGATAGCTGCTATGTTTAATCGTCGTGCATGGATAATTGCCCTTCCATTTATTATTTTTACGGCGCTGCTACTCATCGCTGGATATATTTGGTTCTGGTATCGCCTCAAAATTCAATTAGATGAGCTCTCTCCTCAACTTCAGGTTTCCGAATTGCCTATCATAGCTTTATTGCTCAATAACCTTTTGAGAGATTTCCTTTTGTTTTGTGTCATTTTCCTTTGCCTTACCTGTTTAACTTTACCTTTAGTTATCCATCGTGGACTTATCCCCCTTAAGGAAATTTCCAATGCAGCTTGGCAAATTGCAGAAAGTCAACCAATTTTTCAAAGTATAAAAGACGAGTACAAACAGCTTTCTTTAGCCATAAATGCCATGGCTAAACAGCAGCGGCGGCGGATTGAAGCTTTGCAATCAGAGCGTAAAACTCTTGAAGCCGTACTGCAGTATATGAACGATGGTGTCATCATAGTGGATGATGATGGAAAAATTAAGCTGTTTAACCCTGCCGCAGAAAAAATTTTTAAGGTGTCTGCTGAGCGCGCCATGCAGAAGACCCTAGCTGAAACAGTCCGTTATCACCAAATTATTGATTTGTGGCAGCAGCAAAAACGGACCCAGGAAGAACAAATTACTTTTCTTGAAATTGGTACACCGCGAATATTCCTACAAGGCATTGCCATTTCCTTAGAACAAGCTCTGCCGGGCTGTACCCTGTTGATCTTCCAAGATATTACCAAACTCCACCATTTAGAAACCGTCCGCCGAGATTTCATTAGCAACATCTCCCATGAGCTGCGCACCCCTCTTGCTTCTCTCAAAGCGCTTACAGAAACATTGCGCAGCGGTGCAATGGAAGATCCCATAGCTTCTTCCCGTTTTCTTCTGCAGATAGAAAAAGAGGTCGATTCACTTACCCAAATGGTTTCAGAGCTTCTAGAACTCTCGCGCATTGAATCCGGCAAGGTTCCTTTAAAACTTCAGGATGTTTCACCTTGTACATTAATCAGTACAGCAGTAGAAAGGTTAGCTTTGCAAGCTCAGAGAGAAAATTTATCCATTACCGTCCAATGTGATCATGACTTGCCGTCCGTTCTCGCTGACCCCATCCGCATCGAGCAAGTCCTCGTAAACTTGCTTCATAATGCCATTAAGTTTACCGAAAGTGGGGGAAGTATTACCTTACGCGCAATCCAAGATGGTAATTTTATTATTTTTTCTATTGCAGATACTGGTATAGGAATTCCCGCTGATGATTTGCCGCGCATCTTTGAAAGATTTTATAAAATTGACCCTTCAAGGCGCAAAGGTGGTACTGGATTAGGTTTAGCCATCGCCAGAAAACTCGTTGAAGCTCATCTTGGAAATATTTGGGTTGAAAGCATCGAAGGAAAAGGCAGTACGTTCTATTTCTCGCTGCCTATTGCCTAAAGCTAAAGCCAACTTTTACATCGAATTATACGATCCATGATATAATTCGGCATATATAATGTTTTAATAAACTTTTCTGGAGGAAACTTGAGCACCAAATACATCTTTGTTACCGGCGGTGTAGTCAGTTCAGTGGGTAAAGGTGTTACTGCTGCTGCAATTGGCAGGCTGCTTAAAGAACGCGGTTTCAGTATTGCTGCCCAAAAATTAGATCCGTATATCAATGTTGATCCAGGCACAATGAGCCCCTATCAGCATGGAGAAGTTTTTGTCCTTGATGATGGAGCCGAAACAGATTTGGATTTAGGGCATTATGAGCGTTTCATGGATATTAACCTCAACCGTGTGTGCAATGTAACCACCGGTCAAGTTTATGCTGAAATCATTGCAAAAGAACGACGCGGTGATTTTTTGGGCGGCACAATCCAAGTTATTCCTCATATTACGAATGAAATAAAGCGTAGAATCGGCTTGGTTTCAAAAACCACCGGAGCAGAAATCGTCATCGTCGAAATTGGCGGTACTGTCGGAGACATTGAATCTCTTCCATTTCTTGAAGCTATCCGACAAATGCGTACAGATGTAGGGCGAGAAAACAGCATTTACATTCATACTACTTGGCTGCCCCACATTGGCGCAACCGATGAACTGAAAACAAAACCTACTCAACACTCAGTGCGAGAACTTCGCTCGATCGGTATCTCCCCTAATATCATCATTGCAAGATCCGATCATCCTATCCCAGAAGAGCTATGCACAAAGATTGCCCAATTTTGCGATGTTGAAAAACAAGCCGTTATTCCTATGGTAACAGTACCTATCCTCTATCAAGTACCCCTGATGCTTGAAGAAGCTGGCGTTGCTGACTATATACTTCAACGGTTTGGATTGAAAAAACGTATCGAGCCCAACTGGGATGAATGGAAAAATCTCATAAAAGAAGTAAAAAGGAGCAAACCGACTGTCAATATTGCTATCGTTGGTAAATATGTTGAACTCCATGATGCCTATATGAGCGTGCGCGAAGCTTTATTCCACGCTGCACTTGCTGTTGGAATTGAAGTAAATATTCAATGGATATATTCAGTTGATCTTGAAAAAGACGGCGCTTGGGAAATTTTAAAGCAATGCGATGGAATTGTTGTTCCTGGTGGTTTTGGCACGCGCGGCACAGAGGGCAAAATTTTAGCTGCGCGTTATGCTCGCGAGAATTTGGTTCCCTACCTAGGATTATGTTTAGGTATGCAATTGATGGTTGTCGAGTTTGGCAGGCACATATTTCGAACAGAAAAAGTCAACTCTACAGAATTCGATCGTTCAACTCCATTTCCTGTTATTGATCTCATGCCAGATCAAAGAGACATTGCCGAAATGGGCGGTACAATGCGCCTTGGGCTTTACCCTTGTAAACTTGTTCCAAATACCAAAGCCCATGCAGCTTATCAGCAAGATATGGTTAAAGAAAGACATCGCCACCGCTTTGAATTGAACAACGCTTACCGCGAACCGCTTCAAGCTGCAGGTATGATCTTTTCTGGCTTATCACCGGATGAAAAGCTTGTTGAGATAGCAGAATTAAAGGATCATCCTTTTATGGTCGGCACACAATTTCATCCTGAATTTCTATCTCGTCCCAATCGCCCTCATCCGCTATTTGTAGCTTTTCTAAAAGCGGTGAAAAACAAAACTGAAGAAAAATCTAAAGTAAATAAGCATGCTTACGCTGAACAAGAAACATGAACAAGCATAATAAACCTACTCCCGTAGTGATTGGAGTGGCTGGAGGTTCCGGCTCAGGGAAAACAACCATTGCACGCGGCATTTTGGAGCGCGTGGGGGCTGAACATGTAGCTTATCTTCCTCATGATGCCTACTATCGCGATTTAAGCCATCTGACCCTTGAACAGCGTGCAAAGGTTAATTTCGATCATCCCGATTCACTAGAAACTGAACTGTTGATTGCACATATTCATGACCTCAAAGAGTGGAAACCCATTAAGTTGCCAATTTATGATTTTAAACATCACACGCGCACCAAAGAAACAAAAGAAATTTTTCCTCAACCCATTATCTTAGTTGACGGCATTCTTATTTTTGCCGAGCCGGAACTGAGAAAACTTTTTGATGTTAAGATATATGTAGATACCGACCCTGATATTCGCTTTATTCGCCGCCTGCAACGCGATATCAACGAAAGAGGGCGTACCACCGAGTCTGTAATTTCTCAATATCTGGAAACTGTACGCCCGATGCACCTCGAGTTTGTCGAATTTTCCAAACGTTATGCTGATGTCATTATTCCAGAAGGCGGATTTAATATGGTGGCACTAGATATGATTGCTGCCCGCGTGCTTGATATGCTTCAACAAAGTGAAGGAAACAATAAGAATATATTCGATTAGTTTGACAAAGCAAATACTATGGAAGAATCACAACTCCTCCCTAAGCAGACCTGCCTAGAAAAGATTAAAAACAATTGGCCACGTATTTTGGGTATTCTTTTCGTTGTTGGTTTATCTATCTATATCTATGATATACGTGATCAAGCCAAACAATTTGCGCAATATGGCTATGGCGGTATATTTCTGTTCTCCTTTTTAGCCAATGCTACTATTTTCTTACCTGCACCCAGTTTGCTGTTCGTCTTTGCCATGAGTGGAATATTTCATCCCATAGGGGTCGCCATTGCCGCAAGTCTAGGTGCAACTTTAGGAGAAACGACCAGCTATATAGCGGGCTTTAGCGGTAATGCTGTTATTGACAACATGCAAACTTATCGTAAGCTTTCAGATTGGATGATTCACCATAAAAAATTTATTGGGTTTTTCATCCTGTTACTCGCTTTTGTTCCTTTTCCTTTGATGGATCTAGCCGGTATTGCCGCCGGCGCGCTTAAAATTCCCTTAAGTGTATTTCTACCATATTGTTTCATCGGAAAACTGCTCAAAATGCTAGCCGTAGCTTATGCAGGCTCCTTTTCCTTGCAATGGTTCTCTTGAAGGGCAATTCGTACCATTTGGGCAAATTCGCGCCCCCTTTTTGCTACATCCCCAACATACTGACGTTCTTCAAAAATTTTTATAATCATCTCTTCTTTTATATATTGGGAAAAGTAGGTGTCTTTTCTTATCAAATCCATCAAAGGGTTCTTTTGACCTTTCTGTACTGCCTCCCACGCTTGAAGCGATAAAATCCGCAGCTTTTCATGTGCAAGTTGGCGGTCAGCGCCTGCTTTGCAAGCAGCAAGAAGCACCTTTTCTGTTGCTGCAAAAGGCATAAACACCTCTCTATTGCGTTGAATAATTTCCCGGTTTATTTTCCATCCCTTTACAATGCGGCTATAGCAAGCCAGCATTTCATCGCAAGCTAAAAATGCTTCAGCTAATATGAGTCTGCGGTTAGCGGAATCGTCCAAAGTTCGCTCCAACATTGAATTGGCTGCATTGTCCCAGGCAATTCTAGGCAACTGCGCAACGTACCTACCCAGAGAATTGATCTTTTCAGCTAAAATTGGGTTCCTCTTAAAAGGCATAGCAGATGAACCAACCTGATGCGTCTCAAATGGCTCACTAATTTCACCAATGGATGGAGTTTGCAGAAAACGCAAGTCCAATGCAGCTTTATAAAGCGAACCAGCTAAGCTAGCTAATCCTGAAAGCAGCCAATACTCTTGTTTGCGCGGCGCTACTTGATTGGTGATAGAATAAAAATCAATCTTTAACTTTTCTGCCATCTTCTCTTCAAAAGAAATAAGATCAGTGATACCTAAAAGCTCCAAATACGAAGCGCCGCTTCCAACCGCACCTTTAAAGCCTTTCCCTTTAATAGCAGATAAAATACTGTTGAGTTGTTGCCAATCCATCCATAAATCTTGGGTCCAACCCGCTATGCGATATCCCAAAGTTGTTGGCTCTGCCGGCTGCAAGTGAGTATAAGCGATGATCACTTCATCCGCCCAAGTCTCAATACTTTCTGTCAGCAACAGCAGTAGTGAAGCAAGCTGCTCCAGCAGCAATTTCAAAGCCGATTTTATTCTTAACACCTCTGCATTATCCTCAATATCCATCGAAGTTGCCCCAAGGTGCAGTACTCCCCCAGCTGAAGGACATTGTTCAGCAAATATCTTAAGCTCAGCCATCAAATCGTGGTGTATGTTCGCTTCGATCTCAAGAGCCCGTTGAAGATTGATTTCTTCTGCATGTTCTCTTATTTCATCTACTTGTTCTTGAGAGATTAAACCAAATGATGCTTGAACTTCAGCCAACGCTAGCCATATTTTTCGCCATAATAAACGCTTCGTTGATTCACTCCATATCTTTCGCATGGCTGGACTGCCATACCTCCAAGAAAATGGCGATGCATAAGACGTATAAATGGAATCTTTATCCATTGGCTTCTCACTCCTTAAAAATATAACCCATACTTATAATAAAAAATTAATCAATACAAAACACCTTCGTTATTATTGCAAAACCTGATAATAGAGACTATAATGGAGGTAGAAAATCCTCATAATTGCAATTAATAAATACAAAGAGGAAATCCGTGAAAGAACTCTTTCAAAAAGTGTTCAATAAAAACGACAATGACAAACAACATGAATTTTCCGAAACACAACCCTCTTCATTTAAGGCTATACCTTATGAAGAAAACAAACCTATAAATAAAAAACAGTATAATGTCCCTATGAACACACCTAAATACCCGCAATTACTTGTCAGTAGTGGTTATTCGATTGGCAGACAGCGCCATAATAATCAGGATAGTCTTTTTACTTTCACCTCCAACATTGCCAGTAATGGCCAACAGTCTCCTTTTGGGCTATTTATCATTGCTGATGGAATGGGTGGTCATGAGAAAGGAGAACTTGCTAGCCAGATAGCGATCCAGAGCGTTGCAGAGTATATCATAAAAAATTTCTATCTGCCGGCATTAAGTCTTAATGATATTACCAGTCAATCCTTTCAAACGGTGCTTAATTCAGCTATGGACGTTGCTCGGTATGCTGTAACAGAACAAGTGCCTGATGGAGGAACAACCTTAACAGCGCTTATGATTTTTGGTAATCAAGTAAAAATTGCTCACATAGGAGATAGCCGCGCCTACCACATTCAAGATGAAAAGAATATTCAAATACTCACTCGCGATCATTCCCTTGTCAAACGTCTCGAAGAGTTAGGACAGCTTACCCCTGATGAAGCTGCGGTTCATCCCCAAAGAAATATTCTATACCGCGCCATTGGGCAAGGCGAACAAGCCGACCCGGAGTTCATTTCAATGGACTTACCTGAAAAAGGGTTTCTCATGCTTTGCTCAGATGGCCTTTGGGGGTCCATTTCAGATTCTCAAATAGCCCAAATTGTAACAAGTTCTACCAACCCTCATCAAGGTTGTCAAGCTCTTGTAAAATCTGCCAATGACGCAGGTGGTCCAGACAACATCAGTGTAATTTTAATCCAAATATACTCATGATGATGTTGTCATAAGTTTACCTGCAACCGGTTCATTATTGTAAAAAATTAGGAGGCAAATTATGACACCAAACACAACCAAAGAATTCTTAAACCGACGGATCCTCGTCGTTGACGATGAAGAAAAAATGGTTCGCTTCATTAGATTAAACCTTGAACACGATGGGTTTCTTGTTATCGAAGCTCATCGCGGGGGTGAAGTATTGGACCTAATCCGTACTCAACTGCCTGATCTCGTTTTACTTGATGTCATGTTGCCTGACATAGATGGATTTGAAGTATTAAAACTTATCCGGGAAGTCAATACTGTTCCAGTCATCATGCTTACTGCAAAAGGAGAAGAAGAGGATCGCGTGCGCGGTCTTGAATTAGGTGCAGATGATTATATTTCAAAACCCTTCAGTCCGCGTGAACTTGTCAGTAGGGTTAAAGCCGTTTTACGCCGAGTTGAGATGATCAGCGGCGTTCCTGAAGGTATTATCGAAGTAGATGATTACCTAAAAATAGATTTTAATCGGAGAGAAGTATGGGTGGGTGGCAACCTCGTTCAATTGCGCCCGACCGAATATCGTTTACTGTATCACTTAGTTCAAAATGCCGGCTGGGTGCTTTCCCATGAGCAAATACTATCAAAAGTTTGGGGCTACGAATACCAAGATGAACCCCACTATGTTCGCCTCTATATCAATTACTTAAGGAAAAAAATAGAAAAAGACCCTACTAATCCACAATATATCCTCACTGAGAGAGGTATTGGTTATCGCTTTGTTGATTTTCATCGCAAACAACAGGGAAAATCTTCATAAAATAAATTTTATTCTTTTATGAAGTAAAGGATACTGTTCATGAAAAGCTTCATAAGCCATTCCCCATAGCCAATCTTTTAAGTACTGCTCAATATCCAGCAGTACAGTAATTTGTGTGAACAGTTCCATATATTCTGCAATTATTTTATTGATTTTGATATTTCTTTCTTTGGCAGGATATATAATGCCTTCTCCCAGTCCCTCCAACTCGGCTTGTTCTTCTGTTGGATTTATTTCACTCTGCGAGGATGTCATCACCTCAAGAGCTAGGAGGTCAACTAATCCTTCCACTTTAATACCAGATCCTTGGTTTTCCTGATTTACCTCTACAATGATTTGCCGCATTTCATCCTGAAGTTCTATGCGTTTTCGGTTGGCTTCAGATAGCACCTCTTGTAAATCCACTACTGGATGAGGTCCTGGCAATATTAATTCCTCAATAAACCGATACAACGGTTCACTATTTTTCAACTCAAAGCATTGCATTAAAACATCAGCTACCTGAAAGCGCAGGTAGGTCCTTTCAGCCAACTCAAAAAAGAATTGATGTTGATCAGCCATCCTTTCCTCTTTTTCTATTTTACCAAAATTCACTCGATAAGTTGCAAATAATTTTCAGCTGCCCAACCTCTCCGTTTTTCATTGGAAAAGTCAACGATATACCACCAACGAAAACCATCTGCTTGCTGAGGTCCATCCAAGACAATAAATGTCTCTGCCTCATAAGCTAAGGAAAGAATTGTATTGCCTAACCCAGGTTTCTCTCTCAGACGCAAACCTTCCCCTTGTGTCCCTTTTACTTGAACCACACTATTGATTTGTATATTATTTTCTTCACTTGAAACATCCGCTGTTGTCATTGCCGTTGGGTTTAATTCTGGTTCAACTTCCTCTGTAGCAGTTGGTGTTGGAACATGTATAATTGTAACCATTACCTGTGCTTCTTTGGTTATAGGCGAGGTCGCCCGATAAAATAAAAACAGAACAGCAACGATCGCTACTCCAATTAACCCTACTACTAGACTGATAAACATCAACACAATTTTTTTCATAACCATCGTGGAAATGATAGAAAAAGCCCCCTGTATAATTTCAGGGGGCAATGTTAGAAGTTTTATGAAATACCCTCAGGCAAAGCCGGAGTCGTTGGCACCCGTTCTTTCCAGTAGTCAAATATCTTGACATCTGCTTCCTTACGAAGTTTCTCTAAAAACTTCTGAAATTCGGTTGTTTTTGCTTGTTGATATTCGTAAGCATTAAGCGACCGATTTTCATGACCAAGGCATTGAATAATATGCCATCCATAGGTGGTTTTAACTGGTTTGCTTATTTCACCTACCTTCAGATTAAAAGCAGCATCCTCAAATTCCTTGATCATTACACCTCTCCCAAACCAGCCTAAATCTCCCCCATTATCTTTAGACCCAGTATCCTCTGAGACTTCTTTTGTAACTTTATACCAATCTTCACCGGCTTGTAGTCGCTTAAGAACATTTTGAGCTGCTGTTTCATCTTTTACTAGAATATGCCTTGCCCATACTTTTTCTTGGGTTACCGGCATATCCTTTGTTACAGCATCCATCAGCTTATTTTTCAGCAATTCTGTCCTTACCAATTCTCTCAATTCTTCTTCTGAAAAATCTGCGTCTCTTTTATAAGTCTCCACAACATATTGATAATCTCTCTTATACTTTTCCAAAGTATATACTGTCGGTGTAGGAGTAATAGAAGGAACAGAAGTTGGAGAAGGAATTAAGGTTTGGGTAGGTGTATTCGTTGGAGTTGCAGTGATTGCTTCAGTGGGTGTAAGTGTTGGCGTAAATTCAGGCACTAACGTCTTTTGCAAAGCTGATAATGTTGATGTAGGAATCATTGTGGGGAATGATGTTGATGTTGAAGTAGGTTGCCCAGTGGGGAAAAAGCCAAATTCTTCTTGAATTGCCTTATCAACCTCCTCTTCTGATACCTCAATTCCCCGCTTAGCAGCTTCTTGACGAATCAATGTATCGGCTATCATCGTTTCAAGCATTCTCTCACCCAATTGTTGGATATCCAATTGAGATTTTATTTCATCAAGATTTTGCTTGAAGTATTTTTGAATATCTTCATTATTGCCAACAGTTTGCATGGTTTGGTAAATGTTCTGGTATTGCCTCACCAAATTATTGCGTTCATATCGAACACGTGCCTGGAAATCTTTGGTTTTTATCTCCTCACCATTGACAATCGCAACAGGTTGAATAGGCGGCAAGTATTGCGTTTGCAAAATACCATAGACTATCACACCAATGATAGCCAAAAAAACTACCCCACTGCCAATAAGCAAAGCCCGCTTTGCTCGTCGTTCTCTTTCTACTTTAGCTAGATGTTTCTTTGTTGGTTGAATAGGTTGGGCAGGTGGCATAATTGTGAAACCTCATTAATGGGTCAAGTCGCCCACAAATGGAAGCAGTGCTAAATGGCGTGCTCTTTTTATTTCACGAGCAAGTTTTCTTTGGCATTTGGCACAAAGGCCGGTTTGCCTTCTTGGTCTTATTTTGCTGTTTTCATGCAGAAACCGCTTCAACCGCTCAGGGTTTTTATAATCAATATCCTTGCAATCGCATGTTCGCGGTGGAGGAGCAAAAAATCTTCTTCCTGCAACGGCTCCTCTTCCACCTTCTTCATCCATCATTTGAAGTTCATCATCGTAATCCATCACCTTATCTCCTTAGATAGAAAAGTGTTTACTATTTTTTGAGTTGCGTCTTAATGAAAAACACCTTTCGTAAGTAAAATTTTCTAGTTGAATTGTTCCCTTACAATTTCTCTGCGAATTATGCTTTGTCTTTTAATATCAGGAGAAAGCGCATAATCGCTTCAACAAAGCGCAAATTTCGTTCCAGCTCGGCGCTAAAACTTGGGGGCATTTCAAATTCCATAAAGACATAATGCCCTTCTTTTTGCTTACGGATTGGATAAGCGAGTGTTCTTTTACCCCACGGATCAACTTTGGTTATTTGTCCCCCCGCAGTAGTAATCCACCCTTTTACCCGCTCAATAAGTTCATTGATGCTGTCTTTGTCTAGCTCAGGGTGTGTAATAAAAGTTAACTCATAGGCGCGCATAATTGTTACCTCCTTTCCTTGGGATTACCTATGCCGTTGCGCTAAAGCATAGGCGGAAATAAAACCACGCACGATAAATGCGTGGTTCAAATCACTAGTTTAACACAAAATGAAAATTTTGCAAGGCTTTTTTGCCTTTTCTAGTTTTTACATTCCTTTCTCTTCTCTTCATTCAGCATGAGCTTGCATAGGAATGGCAAAATAAAAAGTAGATCCTTTCCCTAATCTGCTTTCCACCCAAACCCTACCCTGATGACGTTCGGCTATTGATTTCACAATGGCTAATCCTAAGCCTACACTAGGTTTCCACATCTGCATCGGTGAGATTTCTGTAGCCTTATCTTCTTCTCTGTTGTAATTCACCCTCTCAACTTTATAAAATTTGTCAAATAAGCGGGCTTGATCAATGGGGGCAATTCCAATGCCATTATCGCTAACAGAAAACACAATCTCATCATGTTGTTGTTCGACTGAAATTTTTATCTTCCCATTTACCGGGGTGAACTTAATAGCATTGTCAACAAGATTATGCAAAGCTTGTTTCATCAAGAGTCCATCCGCCCAGAAATTCAGCTCTTCTTCAAAGTTGCCTTCTGTAGAAAGTTCTATCTGCTTTTGCGCGGCGAGAATGTGAAAATCTTTTGCTACCGCATTTATCATTTCCTGAGCTGCTATTTTTTCATATTGTATTCCGCGGCTGCTTTCAATCCGATCTAAATCTAAAATCTCATTAATCATTTTTAGCATTTGCTCAATATTGACACCGATTTTACTCACATATTCCATCTGATATTCATTCAAGCTGCCAACGACATCTAACATAGATAAATAGCCTTGAATAATCGTAAGCGGCGATCGCAAGTCATGACTGACTGTTGATACAAATTCAGATTTCAAAGAATCTAACTCTTTGTAGGACGTAATATCTTTTAACACGCATACCCGCCCAATTTTCTCTTGTCCCGTCTTGATTGACGTTACTGTACCAACATATATCCGTCTGTCGGGCAATCGGATTTCTGCTGTTCTCACATCATCCACAGGATGTATCAAGAAATCTACTAACTTATCATGCTTAATGACATCCACCACACTCTCACCTGTCTTTGGTGTAAGATTGCTTAAACTTCCTGGGGGCAACTTCGGATCTTTTAATGCTCGAACTGCAGCTGCATTGATGAATAGCAGTCTATTGTTTTGATCTGTTACAAAAACAGGATCAGGACTAGATGATAAGATAGCTTCTAACCGCTGCCGTCTAACTTCGGCATTATGGAACAGCTTGGTATTTGCAGCTGCCACAGAAGCCAAGCTAATTAAGGTCCGCATAAATCTAAATTCCTCATCTTCTTCTGTTACTTGTCTAGCCTGCATATAACCGACCCATAGTGTTCCATAAAACTTGCCTTTATGCCGTAATGCAAAAGCAACAACCATGGCAGGATACTTTAATTCCCCATGTTGCGGTGCTGATACATTGAGAATACTTATTCGAGATAGATTCGTCAAAATAACATAATCTTTTTCTTGAAGCAATTGAGTCAAGGAATTATCTAGAAAAGAAAAATCTTCATTGCTATTGCCGACGCCCAATCTTTCGCTTTTGGTGATTGAATATTCCTCATCTTCATCAAAGGTTTCTTGAAAAACAACCCGCGCCACATCAGCACCGCTAGTTAATATTGCTTCCAATATTGGAAGCATAGCTTCCCGTATATCAAGCGTGGCAGCAACTTTTTGGCTTACGAAAAGCAATTGGTTTAACTCTTCTAATCGTTCTTTCAATCTCCGGCGCATATTTTCAAAGGAACGTTTTAACTGTCCTATTTCGTTATCCTCACCCAACGAGTTGATGACATCCAGCGATTCATGCGAATTAAATTCTCCTTGGGAAATTTGCTCTGTTTGGATTGCAAACGTATGCAACGAAACCACTATTTTTCTTAACCCCTGCCGAATAACGAATAGGCTGAGAATTGCCCCCAATACTACCATCAGCATAAAAAATAGAACAAACCGTACACTATCTGTTTGTATATATCGCTGCGGTACGGCGAATATTACTTTCCATGGAACTTGCGGATTGACAAAACGCCAAAAGATATAATAATTCTTACCATCAACACCCTCGCCTATAGCTAGTGATTTTTCCGTTTCTGCCTGTGGTAACTGATGAACTTGGAAAATATACTGCTTATCCGGGTGCATCAATATCTGACCTTTGTTGTCAATCAGCGCCCCATATCCATTCACATCACTGAAACTCCCAAGCAATCCAATTACGGGCTTTAACAATGGATTAGTGGTCATGTCGCTGCGGCAGATTAATATCCCGCGTACTTTCCTCTCATCATCTAAAATAGGTGCAATAAAAGATGCATATGTTTGCCCATCTTTCTCCTCAGCAAGCGTAGGAGTAACGAATCGCGCTAACTTATCTACCTTATCTGCAGAATTGAGTATAGTATTAACATGAATACGTTCCTCTTTAGATATAATGAGTGGGAGTGAAGATTTTTGCCGAATGAAACTTGCTGAAATTATTCCATGTTTATTCAAAAAGATAAATTGGTCGAAAAATGGGCTAGCTACAGCTTTTTCCTGCAGTATTAGCTTCAAAGCAGCTTCATCAGGTAAACTAGGTATTGAAGAATCTTTCTCAGGTACCAAAGGGGTTAAGTAAAAACGATCATCACTCACATACTCTTCAATAAGTTTGTTGCCTTCGACAATGTAACTGTTGAGGTTATCACAAATTATTTGAGCAGAACTTTCCAGCCTACCTAAAAGGTTTTGTTGAATATTGTTCGTAACCAATAACCATATTCCGCCGACCCAAAAAGCTACGATAATCAATAAAAAGGGTAACAAAGAATAAAAAAACCATACTTCTATGCTTTGCTCAAAGGGCGCCGGGCTTAAAGGAGCATCATGTCCCCAGGTTTGAGAGAAAAAGGTTGCAACAACCTGTGCGATTATTGCAGCCAACAGTAAACTGACGCCAAAGGCAATGGCAGCAGAAGAAACATGGCTTAATGCATATTCAAGGCTACTATATACTTCATTTGAAGAAAAACCCGTCAGAGAATAAAAAAATCGGTTAATAACAAATAATATCGGGTAGGCAACACACGTTGCAACACCGGCGATAAATGGCGACCGTAAAAAATGATATGCCCAGGTTCTATATCTTTGGCGGAGCGCGGCGCTTAAACACAAAGCCACAAATACATACTCTAAGGGAGTGAAAATTAAATGGGTATCCCATAACCCTAAGATAATGCCAGAAATAGCTGCTAAAAACGATGCGGAAAGGGGACCTAAAAAACCAGCTGCTAGAAACCACGGCAATGCTGCTCCAAACATCAGTGCATAACCCATGGGCTGTTGAGCTGTCTCTGCTATGGGCATTGCACCTAAAGAGGGCAAACGGATCCCGAAATATAAACTTGTTAGCGGGGTTAATAACGTTAGAAATACAAACAATACCCATAGCTTTATGCTCATCTTTTTTTGATAGTGCTTCCAGCGCTGTAAAAGAAGAACGAGCACTAAGCACAGCACTCCCCCCCACAGCCAACCAAAAAGGTGTGGTGGTACTTCAAAATATGGGCGTAATGAAAATAAGGTCATTTTATGATCTCTGATTGATTATTTTAAAAATCTTCTCAATAACTTGTTCCGGACTTAACCCATCGGTTTGAATGACAATTGCATCCTCTGCTACTTTGAGCGGTGAAACAGCTCGATGAGAATCAATCTCATCTCGTTTTCTGACATTTTGAAGTACCTCGTCAAAGGTAATTATTTGATCTCCTTTAGACTTTTGTTCTTCATAACGTCGCCGCGCTCGCTCCTCTAATGAAGCATCTAAGTAAATTTTCAAATCAGCTTCAGGCAGCACAACTGTACCAATATCTCTGCCGACCATAACAATTTTACCTTTTAATCCTAGGTTCCGGCTCATGCCTGTGATTGCCATCCGTACTTTAGGGTGGCGAGCAACTTCAGAAACATGATCGCTTACTTCTTGAGAGTGAAGTTTTTCTGTAATTACTTCTCCATCAATAAATACATCTTCGCTCTGTCTTCCTCCCCGCTGTGTAGAGCGTACATCTAAATCAATTTTATCAATCAGCAGAATTAAAGCGTCTTCATCATCACAGGCTATATTTTGTTGTATGGCAGCCCACGTTACTGCTCGATATAACAACCCTGAATCAAAAAATAAATACCCTAACTTTTCAGCAAGCATTCGCCCGACTGTTGTCTTGCCAGAAGCTGCGGGTCCATCTATAGCAATAATCATTGGATAGTCATGTTCCATAAAGGTTATTTTTCAATAATAAAGCACTCTAATTACGTTAATTTCATTGTCATTCATTAAGCTTCTTTGTAAGCAATTGATCTTTCACCCAGAGGATAAATTGCTCTTGATATGCCGGCACTTCCCGATCTACAAGATAATTGAGCCATGACATCAGTGACACTTGTTGCCAATCAGGGTATGTCAGTAATGCAAAACTTTGCCCACGATATGTTGAAGATAAATTTGGTGTAGGCTGTTTCATTGAAGTAAGTACAATGCTGTTATTCAATTCTTTTGGTAATTGGTTAAAATAAACTACCTGGCTAAAACCTCTTAATGCCCAATTTAAAGCCGGGGGCATAGGACAAGCAGGACAATCTAGTTGCGGGTTTATTACCGCTATATCAATAAAACGCCGATGGCCATTTTCCCATTCGGCTATATCTTCCACCGTTTTTAACAAATAAGGTATTTCTGCTGAGGCAGACTCATTTAACCATTGAGCATACTCTCCCCCGGCACCATAAGGAGCACCTTCACCGATTGATCTCGGAAAAACTACAACCCTTTCCATGCCAATCAGATAAAAAAGCAAACTTATACTAATTCCTGCAAAGCAGCCAAATTTAGCTGCCTTCACCGACCCGCCTAAACCCCCCAATAATCT
>DAOUFY010000058.1:0-36873 GCA_034429745.1 Anaerolineales bacterium | reverse complement strand
TTTGACAATGTTCCTGGTGGTGCAGGTCATGTAAAAAGAATTGGAGAGGAAAAAAATACAATTATTGAAATTTTTAAACAAACTAATAAACACCTTAAGCAATGTACTTGCGGCGGTAATGATATGAATTCCAGCTGTTACGGTTGCCTGAGAAACTACAGCAACCAATTTTGTCATGATATGCTTAAGCGCGGACCAGTTATTCGTTTTTTGGATTCAATTCTTTATTAAATTGGTTACTTTTGAAACCAAGGCAGTTTGACGCTTTCGGAGATGAGAATTGAAAAAATTGCAGCGAAGAAGCAAACTGCCAATTCTGCCAGCGAAATATGGTTGAATCCAAAAAGATGCTGTAAAAAGGGTACTTGGCTGATTAGCAGAAGTAAGAGTAAAGCTCCTCCGCTGACCCACCATAAAGCGGAGTTGGGTACTTTCAGCATTGCCCAAATGGGCTGATGAGCGGAGCGATTGGTAAAAATCAGCCCCAAGTTGCCCAATACTAAGCTGGTAAAGGACATCAGCCGCGCTTCTGCAATACCATAGCCGTGCCAGAGAACCCAGATGTAAATCAAGGCAGTAATTGCCAGCACTCCGCCGCCTTGTACAACCCCATTAAAAATCATCCGCTTGTCGAACAGCTCTTCATCGGTGCGACGCGGTTTGCGCTGCATGATATCTTTTTCTTCCTGTTCCATCTCGAACACAATAGAGCAAGCTGGGTCAATAATCAACTCAAGGAAGACGATATGCACCGGCAAAAGGGCAAGGGGCAATTTGAACAGTACCGGCAGCAACGACATCCCTACAATAGGAATGTGCACAGAGAAGATATATGTCATGGCTTTTTTGAGGTTGTCGTAGATTCGCCGTCCCATACGCACTGCTGCAACAATGGAAGCAAAGTTGTCATCCAGCAGCACAAGATCGCTGGATTCACGGGCTACGTCAGTCCCTCTGCTGCCCATTGCCACGCCGATGTGGGCTGCTTTAAGAGCTGGAGCATCATTTACTCCATCGCCGGTCATAGCAACCACCTCGCCATTGGCTTTTAGGGCTTGTACAATCCGCAGTTTTTGCTGCGGTACAGCCCGGGCAATAATGCTGACGGTTTTCAGCCGTTCTTGAAGTTCTGGGTCGCTGAGTTGTTCAATTTCATGTCCGCTGAGGATAGGTTCGAGCGGTTTTAGCCCAATCTGCTGGGCAATGCAGCGAGCTGTGGCTGGGTAGTCTCCGGTTACCATCAGCACGCGGATGCCGGCTTGGTAGCATTCTTGAACTGCTTCGGGCACTCCCGGCCTTACTGGGTCTGCCAACCCCAACAAGCCGACTAGTTTAAAATCAAAATCATGCTGCTGCGGCGGCAATTCTGCCGGACGGAATGTGGCAGCCGCCACAGCGATCACTCTTAACCCTTCCTTTGCCATCCGATCAATGTTTTCTTCAAGTTCCTGAAGTTGTTGGGGGGAATAGTGGCATAAATCAGCGATCGCTTCGGGAGCTCCTTTGGCGGCGATGATGTAGTCTTTTCCATCCCGTGACTTCCACACCCGCGACATGGCTAACAACTCTTCGGAAAGCGGGTATTCGCGCAGCAGTTCCCAAGTGGTATGGATGTGTTCGGTGTTCTGCAGGGTGCGCATTCCGAGGTCGCGGATAGCTTTTTCCATTGGGTCAAAGGGATCACTTGGGCTGGCAAGCATGCTATATTCCACAACTTCGTGCAGGTTTTCGGCAAGGGTGGACTGATGCATTGGGATGTCGTAAAAGCGGCTGTCAACACAAAGCTTGGTAACGCTCATTTGGTTAAGCGTGAGGGTGCCGGTTTTATCCGTGCAGAGCACGGTAGCTGCGCCTAAAGTTTCTACTGCGGCCATGCGCCGCGTAAGCACATGTTGCTGAGAGATGCGCCATGCCCCTAAAGCTAAAAAGACGGTCAGCACTACCGGAAATTCTTCCGGCAAGGTCGCCATAGCAAGTGTAAGCCCAGCCAGCAGACCTTCAATCCAGTTGGAGTGAGTGATGCCATATACAGTAATGACTATTACACAGAATACCAAACCGATCAGTGAGAAGCGCTTGACGATCAAACGTGTTTGCTGCTGCAGCAAGGTGTCTTCGTCTTTGAGGGTTTGCAACGCTTTGCCGATTTTGCCTAATTCGGTTTGCGCCCCTATGGCTTTCACCTGAGCTATGGCTTGCCCTTTGACCACCATAGTTCCGCTATAAACCCAGTGCAGTTTCTCTTCTATATCAGAGGGAAAGTCCGCGGTGGATTCGAAGGCTTTTTTCTGCACCGCGATAGATTCGCCCGTGAGCAGCGATTCATCCACTTGAAGGTTGACAGCACTCAGCAGGATGGAGTCTGCCGGTACGCGATCGCCTTCAGACAAGAGGATAATGTCATCCCGCACAACGTCGCGTCCGGCAATGCGCTGCTGTACGCCCTCGCGGATAACCAACGCGCGCGGGCTGGAAAGATCACGCAGTGCATCGAGTGCTTTTTCGGTTTTTTGTTCCTGGTAAATGGTAATGCCGATGATAAAAACAACGAAGCCAAGCAACATCAAAGCTTCTTGCATGTCGCCCAGCAGCAGGTATAAACCGCCGCAGGAAATCAGCAGCAAGAACATCGGTTCGCTTAGAACTTCAAGAATGATGTGGAGGAAGCTGCGTTTCTCTTTTCCGGGAAGCTCATTATACCCATCTTCAGCAAGCCTGCTTTGCACTTGCGGTTGGGATAAGCCTTGTATGTTATTGATGCCAGAAGATGTCTGATCCATAATGCTGTCTCGTGTTGAACACTATCCGTTTGAATAGCTTTGTGTTATGATTATAATACCATTAGTCAAACAATGATAGATTCTATAGCACGCCGCAGGCAGCTTCGAAAGATTTTAACGATAATTATCTTAGCCACCATTCCCTGTTATTGTGCGGGGTTAATGGTCGTGTGGATTAAACCTGTATTGCATTCTTTATCGGTTACAGCAACTGAAACTAGCACAAGTACTCCAACAAAAATGAAAAGCCCGACATTAACAGCTATTCTCTTCCCATCGCCCATTGTCCCGCCAACGCTGGCAGAAACCATCACTATGCCTCCTTCACCAACGCGGTTTTCTACACCAACTTCAACGCCTACGCCCTTTCGTACGCCAACACCAACCTCAAGCATGACGCCAACTGCCAGCCAAACACCATCACGTACGTCATCACCAACTGTCAGTCAAACAGCGTCGTTTACTTTATTGCCAACAGAGACAGCATCTCTAACACCTGCATACTCGAATAGTCCACAGCCTGCACCTGTAGAATCTCAAGAAAGTATCAATGAGTAAAATAAAGAGACCATGATGAAAAAAACACTTCCATTGTTGAAAAAATTAATCAGTACGGCCGGCTTATCGGGATATGAAGCTTCTGCGAGACGGTTGGTTGAGGAAGCATGGCGACCGCTCACCGATGAGCTGCGCGTCAGCCGTCTGGGCAGCTTGTATGGGTTGAAGCGCGGCTGCGGCTCTTCTGTTCAACAAAAAGTATCCAGCGTACTGCTGACAGCCCATATAGATGCCATTGGCTTGATGGTAACCACCCAAGTAGGAGAATTTTTGCATGTAACTGAAATTGGAGGCTTAGACCCGCGGGTGTTGCCGGGCCAAGCTGTTGTGGTGCACGGACGCGAAGATATTCCGGGCTTGTTGGTTCAACCGCCGGACCATTTGCTGCCTGCGCGCCTGAAAAACCAACCAGTGCCAATTGAGCATTTGCTGGTAGATACGGGTTTATCTGAACGCGCTTTGCGAAAGCTGGTGCGCCCGGGAGATGTCATCTCTTTTGCTCAAGCTCCACTTGAAATGGGTGAAAAATTTTTGGCGGGACATTCTTTGGATGATCGAGCCGCGGTAGCTGCCCTCACCGAAATGCTGCAGCTTCTTCAGCGCCGCGTTCATCAATGGGATGTGTGGACAGCGGCTACAGTGCAGGAAGAGGAAACAATGAGTGGAGCGCGTACTGCTGCCTTTGAACTGCAGCCAACTATCGCTGTTGCCATTGATGTAACTTTTGCTAAAGGCGGCAATGATGGCAGCCAATATCGCCTTTTCCCCTTAGGTGAAGGGATAACCATTGGTTGGGGTGCTAATATCCACCCCTTGGTTTATAAGCAGCTGAAGGAATGTGCCGAAGAATGGGAAATACCGTATAAAGTTGAACCTATTCCACACCGTTCCGGCACGGATGCTTGGGCTATGCAAACTGCCCGAGCTGGCATTCCTACAGCTATTATCGGTATTCCGTTGCGTTATATGCATACAGCAGTCGAGATGGTCTCGCTTAAAGATATTCAGCGGGCTAGCCGTTTGCTGGCTGAGTGGATAACTCAGCTAGATGTAGATGTGATGGAAAAGCTTGCCTGGGATGAAGGGTAAGCAATGAGGATACGCGATGAAAGAAGAAAACTTAACCCCTAGTAAATCGTCTCTGCGGATTGGAAAACCTCAGCTTAAGTTGTTGGAACAGCTATGCAACGCTTGTGGCGTCAGTGGTGCTGAAGGCGAGGTGCGCAGCATTGTGCTGGAACAGCTCAAGCCAAAGCTGGGTAAAAGTCCTTTGTGGGCTAAAAACCCAACCATTGATGTGATGGGCAACCTCATTGCCCACATTCCGGCCAAGGAAGAGCCGAGCTTAAGAGTGATGCTTGCCGCCCATATGGATGAAGTCGGCTTTATGCTGACTAAGGATGAAAACGATGGCTTTTTTCGCTTCGATGTGGTAGGCGGCATTGATAAGCGTCTTTTGGTGGGAAAAGCTGTATGGGTGGGAAAAGACCATATTGCGGGTGTAATTGGTGCAAAACCTATTCACTTAGCTTCAGAAGAGGAACTGAAGCATAGCATTGCGGTGGAAGATCTGCGCATTGACGTCTCACCAGAAAATAAAACAAAGGTTAATGTAGGAGATCGAGCAACATTTGCAGCACCTTTCCAGCAATTGGGTGAAAGCCTGCGGGCGAAAGCCTTAGATGATCGCTTGGGTGTGGCAACGTTGATTCAACTGCTTGGGCAATCTTACCCCCACCTGGATCTCTTTGGAGCATTTACTGTACAAGAAGAAATTGGGTTGCGCGGTGCGGCTGCAGCGGCATACGCTTGCAATCCGCAAGTAGCTATTGTGCTGGATTGTACTCCAGCTTACGATCTTCCTCATTGGGAAGTTGATCGCGGCAAGGTGGAAGAAACGGTATATTATAATACTCAGCTTGGCAAAGGGGCTGCCATTTATATCGCAGATAAAGGCATGATTTCTGACCCGCGCTTGGTAAAGCATTTCATTCAAGTCGCGGAAGAGCAGGGAATCCCTTATCAAATACGACAGGCAGGCGGTGGTGGAACAGATGGAGGGGCAATTCATCTGCAGCATGAAGGCATTCCGACGATTGCTGTTTCAGTGCCGGCGCGATACCTGCATACTCCCTACAGCCTTGCCCGAATTTCTGATTGGCAAAGTGTATTATCCTTAGTACATGCAGCCTTAATGAAATTAACACCAGAATTGCTAAATGAAGAACGATGAGCAATGATTAGGAGAGAACTATGAAGTATCTAATTGAAGCCTTGGTACAAACAGCAGCTCCTTCAGGGTATGAAAAGCAGCTGCACCAGTTGATCCGAGAAGAAATCAGCGATAGCGTTGACGAATTGAAGGTGGATGCCATGGGCAACCTGATTGCCCGCAAGAGAGCAAGGCCGCAGGGCAAGCGCCTGATGCTAGCGGCCCACGTTGATGAAATAGGAATCATGGTTACCCATGTAGATGAAGATGGTTTTGCACGGTTTACAAATATCGGAGGAGTATTTCCGCGCAATTGTGTTGGCGCGCATGTGCGCTTTATCAATGGCGCTATGGGCGTCATTGGGATTGAACGCGAAGACAACCGTCAAGCAGTGCCGCCTTTAGAAAAAATGTATATTGATACAGGTGCAGTCAACCGCGCTTCCTGCCCCGTTAAAACCGGCGATGTAGGTGTATTTGAACGTCCATTTTTAGATTTGGGAAAACGGCTTGTTTCTAAAGCCATGGATGACCGCATTGGTGTAGCTGTATTGATCGAAGTCTGCCGTCAATTAGAGGAATCTCCTTACGATGTTTATTTTGTTTTCAGCGCTCAAGAAGAAGTAGGTACCCGCGGTGCGATCCCGGCCGCATATGGAATTGACCCTCACCTAGGTTTGGCGGTGGATGTAACCTTTACTGGTGATACGCCCAAAAGTGTAAAAATGGACGTTGCGTTGGGGAAAGGTGCAGCAATAAAGGTCCGCGATAGCGGTATGCTTGCTGATCCGCGGGTGGTAGAGTGGATGGTAAATACGGCTCAAAAACACCGCATCCCTTATCAGCTGGAGGTCTTGGAAGCCGGCAGTACCGACGCGCGCTCAATCCAAGTGAGCCGGGCAGGTGTTCCATCTGGCTGTTTGTCAATACCGGCGCGTTATATTCACACACCTTCTGAAATGGTGGATTTGGATGATGTTCAAGCAGCGGTGAACTTGTTACTGGCACTGCTCAGCCAAGATGTTCCTCTGGCGGAGTAAATGTAGGATAGAACCTTTACACACTGTATTATGAAGAAAAACATCCTCTTATTTTTATGCATTCTCGGGGTTGTGTTGATTGTTGTTGGCTGCAGCAGCTTTAATTTCAATATGGAGCGCTTTTTACCGCCCGATACAGTAAATACTTCACCACCGCCAACAACACCGACAGCTATCGTACCGCTGCGAACGCAATATACTGCTGTAGTTCCTGAAGAATCAACTCCCTTGGCTTCGCCCCAGCCAAAGACTCTGCGAGTTTGGTTGCCTCCGGAGTTTGACCCAAAAGCGGATACTCAAGCTGCTAAGCTTTTTAGAGAACGAGTGCAGACTTTTGAACAGCGTCGGGCGATCCAAGTTGAGCTGAGAGTAAAAGGCTTGGAAGGTGAAGGGGGGATGGTGAATAGCCTCAGTACCACAAGCTTAGTGGCTCCATTAGCTCTGCCGGATGTTGTTGCTATGCCGCGCTCCACTTTCGAGACAGCAGCCTTGAAAGGGCTGCTTTACCCGGTAGATGGCTTTACTTCGCTGCTCAACCAGCCGGATTGGTATCTTTATGCTCGGCAATTGGCTAGCATTCAGGGCGGAACCTACGGCATACCTTTTGCCGGAAATGGCATGGTGATGATCTATAAGCAAAAGGTGTTTGCCAAACCACCACGCACGTGGGATGCCTTTTTAAACGCGAAAGTACCTTTGCTGTTTCCAGCCGGACAGCCTGAAGCTTATTTTACGCTTGCTCAGTATCTTTCTAATCAAGGTCAGTTGCTTGATGAGGAAGGCAAACCAAGCCTAGATTCGGCAGTATTGGCAGATGTTTTCAATTTCTTCGAGCAAGCCCGCCGTTTGGAGCAAATGCCCTATTGGCTAACCCAATATGAAACCAGTCAGCAAGCATGGCAGGCTTATCTGGATGGGCGTTCTTCCTTATTGGTAACTTGGTTTTCGCGCTATGCAGCTGAAAAACCTAAGGATAGTGCGGTGGATCTTATCCCTACGGCCAACGGTGAAGATTTCAGTTTGATCAACGGCTGGTGTTGGAGCTTAACAAATGCCGAGGAGAGCCGGCGCGCCTTGGCAATAGAGTTTGTTGAGTATCTCGTAGCCCCTGAATTTTTAGGACCTTGGAGCGAGGCAGCCGGCTACTTGCCCCCCACGAACAGTGCGCTGCAAAGTTGGACTGACCCTGATCTGCGTTTGATTGCTGAGCGAGTCATCCATGCTGCAATGCTTGTACCAAATAACGATATTGTAAAAGTCATTGGTGCTGCGCTAAGAGAAGGCACGGTATCTATTCTAAAAAACCAGGTAACAGCCCAAACAGCTGTTCAGCAAGTTGTTGACAAGCTCAAGGCTACCCCCTCTCCGCAATAAACAAGGTTTTAGCTGAGAATGACAAAGTTCCTGAAGAGGTGCACCATGCTGCTGAAGAAACCTCTGCATTGGTTGCATGAATATGGAGAGCATTTGCTTGTCCTTGCGGTTTTATTTCTTGCTGCAGTTGGAGTACAGGATTTACTTTCAATGCCTGCACCGCATGTTGGCGCAAGGGGAAAAGAAGAAGGGATTGAAGGTGAAATGACCGTTGAGCCTGAAGGTATTCCTGCCGTTTCTCTTGCTTCATATCCGATGGTTGAAAACCGCTATACGATGGGCATTCGGCGTAAATCTCTTTTGCATACAGAGGCAGCTCAGCGCGGCCGTCAGGAGATTTTTCACTATACAGTACAAACGGCCGATGATATTGTAACTATCGCTCGTAAGTATTCCCTCAAGCCAAGCACAATTCTTTGGGCAAATTATGATGTGCTGCGGGATGATCCCCATCGAATACGCGTCGGACAGTCGCTGGTTATTTTGCCGGCAGATGGGGCATCTTATGAATGGCACAGCGGTGATAAGCTTGAAAGTGTTGCAACTTTTTATCAAGTGCCTGTGCAAGCCATTATTCAATGGGATGGCAATCATATCGCCTCATACGATGAAGAAAGCGGAGCGGTAGATATTCCATCGGCAACGCTTCTGTTTATTCCGGGCGGCAAGCGCGACTTTGTAACTCGAACTGTGCCTAACATCAGCCGTAAAGACCCTAAAACTGCCCAGATTGTGGGTAATGGATTCTGTGAAGAGCTTGGTTCGGGACCTGTAGGAAGCGGTAAATTGATTTTCCCTACCCAAAGCCGCTTGTTGGATGGATATGATTATGTTCCCGAGGCGAATCATTATGGGATAGATTTAAAAGGCGCAGAGGGAGATCAAGTGATTGCTGTAGATCACGGCATGGTGGTATATGCCGGCTGGAATGAGTGGGGTTACGGCAATCTTGTGGTTGTGGAGCACGGCAACGGCTGGCAAAGTCTCTATGCTCATCTGAGTGGGCTGCAAGTGGTTTGTGGAGATATTGTCTATCAAGGCGATCCAATTGGGGTAATTGGCAGCAGCGGAAGTACTGATCATCCAAATTTGCATTTCGAGCTGCTTCATGAAACGCTGGGGCGAGTAAATCCATGGGATTATCTTCCAAAAGAATAAAAATTGGAGTAAAATGATACAAGAAAACCTATGACCCAAAAACCGAATTATTACCAAATATTGCAAGTTGATAGCAGTGCTGAGCCGGAAGTAATTGAAGGAGCTTATAAACGCTTAGCGAAGAAATATCATCCCGATGCGAGTAATGCTCAAGCGGTGGATCAGCAGCGCATGCAGCTTATCAATGAAGCCTACCAAGTGCTGCGTGATCCGAAAAGACGCGCCCAATACGATCGCGAGCTGAGGCTGCAAGCTCCGTTGGTGCATAATGATTTTGGAGATGGTTTGTACACTCCAACAATAAACTCGGGCAAGAACACTGCCAAGAACATTGCCAAGCCGCTGCCGCCTAGAGTGAATCAACAGCAGCCACTTCCCTTTACCCAGCTTGCAAAGATTGTTCTTTATGCGGCTAGCGGTATTCTGATTGTAGTATTGCTAGGAATCATTGTTTGGCTGGTGCGCGATCGCTTTTTCGCTACCCCTCAGGAACAAACCGCAACTAATGGTACTGACGTAGTGGAACTTGATACCGTAACGCAAGAGGAAGCTGTTGCTGCAGAAGCTCAGCCAACGATGGATTCTGCTGTGCTTGCCTCAATAAAAATGACGCCCATAGATCTCATCACTACAGAGTTTTCAGGTGGGCATGGCAAAGGAATCAGCCGCTTAGCTTTGCTGCATACCACAATTCCTACCCGACCGCGCACCAATGTGATCACCTATAAGGTAGTTAAGGGCGATAACTTGTTTACCATTGGTGAAAAGTTCGGTATAAAACCGGAGACAGTGCTGTGGGGCAACTATGAAGTATTGAACGATAATCCGCGCATGCTGAGCATTGGCCAGGAATTGAACATATTGCCAGTTGATGGCGCTTATCACCAATGGAAAGAGGGAGACACATTGCGAAAAGTTGCTGAGACGTATAAAGTTGATCCGCAAGTGATCCTTGAATATCCTGGCAACCGTTTTGATTTGACAAAATCCACCATTGATGATCCGAAAATCGAAGTGGGCACTTGGTTGATCATTCCGGGCGGAAAACGTCCAATCAAAGATTGGGGTCCTCCGGCAATTACCCGCGATAACCCTGCTGTTGCAGCGTACTATGGAGAAGGCGCCTGCGGTAAAGTATATTCTGGGGCAGTGGGTACCGGCACTTTTGTATGGCCTGTCCCTTCCAATCACTCTGTTTCAGGTTATGATTACACAGAGATACATAAAGCCATTGATATTGGTGGGCAAATTGGTGCACCGGTGGTAGCTGCAGATAGTGGTGTAGTTGTCTTTTCCGGCTGGAGTCAGTTTGGCTATGGCAATCTATTAGTCATTGATCATGGCAATGGCTGGCAGACGGCTTATGCACACCTCAATGCCGTCGGCGCAACTTGCGGACAAAGTGTGTATCAAGGCGGTACAGTGGCAACGCTTGGCAACACAGGTAACTCTTCAGGTCCCCACCTGCACTTTGAAATGAAGTATAACGGCGCGAACGTCAATCCGCATGATTTTGTCCAATGATGCTGCGTCTATGACAACAGGCGAAACGCGGCGCGTTCTCATTCTCACTGCTGATGCAGGATTTGGACATCGCAGTGCTGCGAACGCGCTTGCCGCGGCATTGAACATCATGTATGGTGATTCTGTTATGGTGGACATTGTCAATCCCCTAGATGATAAGCGCACGCCGGCATTTTTACGCGACACACAATCTGATCACGATAAGATGGTGCGCGAGATGTCCAATTTATATCAAATTGGTTATGAGGTCAGTGACGCAGCTTTTCCCAGCGTAATGGTAGAAGGGGTGCTCATTCTCATGATGTTTGAGGTGATGAACGATTTGCTGCGCAAATATGAACCGGATGTCATCGTTACAACGTATCCCCTTTACCAAGCTCCTTTGGATGCTGTAAGAACTATCATGCGGAAAAAAGTGCCAATTGTTACAGTAATCACCGATCTGGCTACAGTACATCGCTTGTGGTTCAATGATAACGTGGATGAATGCTTAACCCCTACGACTATTGTTCGCGATCTGGCAATAAAAAACGGACTTGACCCTGAGAAAGTGCACCTCACTGGCATTCCCATCAACCCTGCTATTGCCCAAGAACAACGCGATAAGAAGACAATTCGCACCAGCTTGCAATGGCAGACAGATAAACCGTTGCTGTTGGTTGTTGGCAGCAGGCGAGTTCGTTCACTGAAAGAAAATTTGCGGGTGCTTAATCATTGCGGTTTGAATTTTCAATTAGCTGTGATCAGCGGTGGAGATAAGGAATTGTATCAGCACCTTCAAGAGACCGAATGGCATATTCCCACTCATCTCTATTATTTCGTGGAAAACATGGCCGAAATGATGCTTGCAGCAGACTGCATTCTCACGAAAGCTGGCGGGTTGATCGTAACTGAAGCACTTGCTTGTGGTTTGCCATTAGTGTTGGTGGATGTAAATCCGGGTCAAGAGGTAGGCAATGCGGATTTCGTTGTTTCCAATAACGCCGGCGTGCTGGCTAAAACTCCGATGGATACGCTCGAAACAATCTTTCATTGGCTGGATAATGGGGGCGCGTTAATGAAAACTTTTGCCGAACAAGCTTATGCTTTAGGCAAACCGCAGGCAGCTTTTGATGTAGCTAAACGGGTGTGGGAGCTAGCAAACCAGAGCCCTGCTCCCAAAACATCATCCACAGTCGCATTGTCTTTGAAACGTTTGAAGTTAATTGAATGGCTGCGAACAAACGGGATTGTTGATTTGTTCTCAAAAGACGAGGTAAATTGAAATGGATAGAAAGATAGAGTTTATTCAGCAAGAATTAGAGACCCTGCAAAAGGAGAATCGATTAATTAATATTCGGACTATGGATTCTGCTGTCGGGGCATGGATGGTTGTGGATGGACAGCGAGTGCTTAATTTTTGCACCAACAATTATCTTGGGTTGGCTAATCACCCGGCATTAAAAGAGGCAGCTAAGAAGGCAATTGATGAATGGGGAGTAGGGCCAGCGGCCGTTCGCACTATTGCCGGAACGCAGCGATTGCACCGTCAACTAGAAGAACGCCTGGCAGAGTTCAAGGAAGTGGAAGCTGCATTTTTTGTGCAGTCAGGTTTCTGCGCCAATCAAGCGGCTATACCCCCATTGGTGGGAGAAGAAGATGTCATCTTTTCGGATCGGTTGAATCATGCCAGCATCATTGACGGGGCTCGTCTATCGCGGGCGAAGATTGTGGTGTATGAGCACTGCGACGTAAAGGATTTAGAAGCCAAAATCCAAACTCACTTGCCCCATCATCGGCGCGGTTTAGTCGTTACCGATGGAGTGTTCAGCATGGATGGAGATATCGCCCCCTTGGATCAAATTTACGAAGTCGCTGAGCGATATGGTATCTTGACTATGGTTGATGATGCCCATGGCGAAGGTGTGCTTGGACAGGGACGAGGTATTGTCCACCATTTTGGACTGCAGGGCAAATTCGATGTGGAGATAGGCACATTATCCAAAGCTTTTGGAGTCGTTGGGGGGGTGATTGCCGGGCGGAAATTGATCATAGACTATCTGCGCCAAAAAGCGCGCCCTAACCTCTTTTCTAGCGCAACTACTCCCGCGGATACCGCGGCTTGTTTAGCAGCTGTTGAACTGCTTTCTCGCTCCGCCGATTTAGTGAAGAAATTGTGGGAAAACACAGATTACCTCAAAGGCAACTTGCGCGCGCTTGGGTTTGATACCGGTGAATCGCAAACGCCGATCATACCCATTATGCTGGGTGATGTAGGCTTGGCAAAGCAGTTTTCTCAGCGCTTATTTGAGGAAAAGGTGTTCGCGATGGCCTTAGGGTTTCCTACTGTCCCGCAAGGAAGAGCCCGTATTCGAGTGATGAATTCCGCCGCCCACTCACGGGAAGATTTGGATTTCGGCTTGAAAGCTTTTGAAAAAGTTGGCAAAGAATTAGGAGTAATTTCATGACAACGCATTTTATTGGTTACACAGACGCATATCAAAAAGATTTCAAAGCACGTGTAGTAGCTGTGAACGAATCAGAACGTGCGGTGGCTCTTGACCAAACAGCTTTTTACCCTGGTGGTGGAGGACAGCCTTGCGACTTTGGTAAGTTGACTTGGGCGGGTAAATCACATGCGGTGATTAAGGCAGCCAAACAGGATGATTTGATTTGGCATTGGCTGGAAGACGATTTGCCGCCTGTTGGGGAAGAGGTATATGGTGAAATTGATTGGGAACGGCGTTATCAGCTTATGCGTACTCATACAGCCATGCATGTGCTGTGCGGGGTGGTTTGGCATGATTATGGCGCCTCAGTTACCGGCGGCAATATGGAGCCGTTGCAGGGACGCATGGATTTTGAGTTTGAGACAATGCATAAGGATTTAGTGGAAGTCATTGAAGCGCGCGTTAATCAAGAAATCGCAGCGGCTCATCCTGTTCACAGCCGCTTTTTGCCGCGTGAAGAGGCATTTCGTATCCCCGATTTGATCCGCACCAAGATCAATTTGCTGCCGCAAGGCATTACTGAAGTTAGGGTTGTGGAGATTGAAGGGCTTGATTTGCAGGCAGATGGCGGTACACATGTCGCCAATACCCGCGAGGTTGGCAGAGTAAAAGTGGTGGATTATAAAAGCAAAGGAAAAATCAATAAACGAATCTTCATCGAAGTGCTGGATGAATGAATCTAGCTAACAATCCGCGTTAAGAAAAAAACGATGGAGGTTGTACTTGAAGACAACGAAAGCTTCTTTAACCTGATTATGCCCTAAAACTTGTGATACAATAAACAAATTGCAGAACTGCCTCTTACGTGAGGTGTTTATTATGAGGGGAAGTAAATGCGCTTTCGAAAGTGGTTGATTTTTAGCGGTTTTGGCATTTGGCTGTTAAGTGGATCTCTGTTTCTGCCGGGGTGTTCAGCTGGGAAGCGTCTTAATGAATCACCAACCAGCGCCCTGACTGCTGTAAACACCAGCACAGCAACGCCAACTACAAAAGTGGTGGTGGAAACTCTGGCAACCTCCACTCCGCTCCCCTCACCAACCCCAACAGTTGAACAAAGTATCTCGCACACCGATTTGCTCGTTGTCAGTGCTGAGCGTGCGGCCCAACTTCAAGAAATTGTGCGCTGGCATGATCGTTCAGCAGTGAATAGTATTGCTTTTTCTCCACAGGCAGATTTTATCGTCTGGGGCAATCAAGAGGGGCAAGTTGTGCTTGTTCGTCTGGATGAAAAATTGTCGCCGGCTGCAGCTGAACAGCCGCGCGTTCAATGGGTGGCTCATGTCCAACGGATCAATAGCTTGGAACTTTCACCATCCGGCAGTTTGCTGGCTACCGGCAGTGAAGATTACACAGCAAAACTTTGGAATCTCGAAGATGAACAGGTGAAAAAAGTCTTTAAAGGTTATGAGGATGGGATTGCAGCTTTAGCCTTTTCTGCCGATGAAAAATGGCTGGCAGTTTCTTCTTATGACTTCAAGGTGCATCTATGGAAGACTCAAGCAGAAGGCGCGGCGCGGGATTTTTCTACCAAGAACACCTTTGCTCAAGGTATAGCTTTTTCCCGGGATGGAAAGATGCTGGCAGTTTCAGCAAATGAGTGGAAAGCTAGCTTATTTTCAGTACAGTTGTGGCAAGTGATTAATGGCAAACTCATTCATAAAATAAGCGGCTTTCAGGAAAGGTTGAATGGGCTGGCTTTTTCACCTCAAGGAGATTGGCTGGCAGTTGGCAGCGGAGATGATATCACACCCACCCAAGAACGGGTGGTATTTCTCATCAATCCTTCTACAGCAAAGGTTGCCCAAAAGTTTAGCGGGCATAAAGGGGCAGTACTGCAAGTGGCGTTCTCTTTACAGCAGCCGCTGCTTGCTTCTGCTTCGACAGATGGAACCGTTAGGCTTTGGTCTGTTCCCAGCGGAGATCTGCTGGCAGTTCTAGAGCACAAAAGCAGCGTAACGGATGTGGCGTTTTCTTCTGATGGAAAACTGCTACTTTCTTCTACTAAAGATGGAAGTGTACACCTGTGGGGCATTAAACCGTAAACCTGTTAATAAGTGTACTGATTGATTAAGAAAGAATGACCAATAGTCCTAACATGTTGTTGGTTGTTCCATATCTTATAAACTTATAAAAAGGTTGAGTAAAAGAATGAAAGGGATGATTAAAAAATATTATCATTATGGCATAATTGTATTCACCGCAGCTGCCTTGCTTTTGGCGGCCGCCTGCCAAAACAATGCACCTGCACCTAAAGCAGAGACCGATTTAAATACAAGTGCACCACAACAAGCTGCTGAAGCTGAACAACCTATTCAGCTTGTTTATTGGCACACACTCACGGGTATGGCAAGTTCTGCTCAAGACGAACTGGCAGAAGCTTTTAACGCTTCACAAAACCGCATCCGAGTTGCTTCGGAGTTTCAGGGCAGTTTTTACTCAGAAATTGGTACTAAGCTGTTGGCTGCCTATGGCAGCGGCAATGCGCCTGAGGTTAGTCAACTAGGAACGTATGAAGTAGGACCATTTGTCGAAGCTGGCGCTTTAGTTGATCTGACACCTTTTATCCGCTCACAAGATGGGCTTGATATAGAGGATTTTCCGGCTTCCATTCTTGCAGCAGGTGAAGTGGATGGAGGCATTTATTGGCTACCGTTTAATATTGCCGTTCCTCTCTTGTATTATAATCAAGAAGCCTTTAATGAAGCTGGCATTACTTCTCCGCCGCAAACTTGGGATGAGTTTTTTGAAGCCGCGCGTAAACTCACCAAACGCGATGAGAATGGGAACACAACTCGTTATGGAGTGGCTTATTGGGATATTTCATGGCCTATGCTGTCTGCAGTGTGGTCGCAGGGCGGTGAATTGATGGATAAAAGCACACAACAGCCTACCCTCAATAGCCCAATCATCGCTGAGACGCTAAAACCCTTTCAGGATTTGGTCAAAGAAGGAGCAGCAATCATTCCTGATAAGGCTTCGGGGGGACACCGCGCAGCGTTTAAAAATGGCAAAGCGGCTATGATCTTTGATTCACCTTCTCCTTATGCCGAGATTATCTCGCAATCGGTTGGTTTTACGCCAAATGTAGCCCCCTTGCCAGCAGGCAAGAAAGGAAAAATCTATGCTCCGGGTGCCGGCGGTTTAGTGATGCTTTCCACAACTCCACCTGAAAAACGGGCGGCTGCTTGGCAATTTATTAAGTTTATGCTTTCTCCGAAAAGTTTGGCGGAATATTGTAAAAAAACCGGCTACATTGCTTATTACCCAGAAGCTCAAGAAGAGATGGGAGAGATGTTGCAGCACCCGCATTATGCCGCGATGTATTCAGCTGTGCCTTTTGTACGCTGGGATTTTTCCCTCTACCGTTTTCCCCCAGCAAGAGATGGATTTGAAGAGGCATGGCAGAAAATTTTCTTCGACTTAGCGGATATACCTTCCACATTAGAAGCGGCTAATCAGAAAGCTATTCAACAAAAAAATCAACAGTAAAACGTGATAGATAAATCGGCTGCTGGAAACCTTTTACATTCAATATCCGCATTGCCTCGTAAAAGATTCCCTGAATGGTTCACTTTTCTGTTATGGTGTGCACCTAATTTGCTTCTCTTTCTGGTTTTCACATATTACCCCTTTTTCTTTAACATTTATATTAGTCTCACCAAATGGAATTTTATTGATCCAGTCCCAGTTTTCGTGGGTTTGGATAATTATTTGTACTTGTTTCAGGATAGCGATTTTTGGCGCGTACTGCTCAACACCCTTGTGTATGCGTTCTGCACGGTATTTATTGCTCAGGCTTTGGCTTTTGTTTTGGCGTTGTTATTAAATCGTCCTTATAAAGGGATGGCATTTTTTCGACTGCTTGTGTTTACACCTCAGGTAACCATTGGTGCTGCAGCTGCGCTGATTTGGATCCTGCTGTTGGATCCTCAACAGGGTCCCTTGAGCATCTTATATCATATATTGAAAGTTCCCGGTTTGCGCTGGCTGGCAAATTCAAATACTGCACTCTGGGCGATTATTTTGGTGGGTATTTGGCGGGAGTGCAGTTTTTCGGCTATTTTCTTTTGGGCTGGATTGCAAAACTTACCCTCAGAGGTGTTGGACGCCGCGCGGGTGGATGGTGCATCAAGCTGGGTGTTGCTTTATCGAATTGTGTTGCCATTGATGACGCCGATGATTTTCTTTCTAATGGTCAGCGGCTTAATCCAAGCTGTAAAAGTGTTTGATTTGGTCGCGATGATGAGCGAAGGGGGACCGGTTTACCCAGCTTCGGCAACTTTTGTCTATCACTTGTATAAGTTAGCCTTTCGCGACTTTCAGGCTGGTACTGCTTCAGCTTTAGCTGTTATCTTTTTTGTTCTCATTTTTGGGTTAATGTTAGTGCAGCTAAAAAGCTCACAACGCTGGGTGCATCATGGTTAATGTTAATAAATGGGCAGTATTTGCCGTACTGGTATTTTTTTGCTTCTTTTTAGCTTTGCCTTATTTTTGGATGATTTCAACGGCTTTTAAACCTTTGGAAGAAGTAGCAGCCTTTCCTCCGCATTGGCTGCCGCGTCAGCCAACTCTCAAAAACTTTGCATTGGCTTGGCAAGCAGCTCCATTTGGGCGTTTTACTCTCAACAGCGTAATCAGTGCCGGGTTCAGTTGCATCTTACAAATCTTCTTTGCGTTGCTGATGGGTTATGCGTTTGCTTTTCTAAAGTTCCCGGCTAAGCGATTTCTTTTTTTGGCTGTCATTGCCACGATGCTTATTCCTGAAGAGGCAAAGCTGATTCCAAACTATACAACAATTCTGCGCTTAGGTTGGATGAATACGTACATGGCGTTGATCATTCCGACTGTAGCACATGCATTTCCCGTTTTTGTATTGTTTCAATGGTTTCGCAGCTTGCCCCGCGACCTGATAGATGCCGCAAAGGTAGATGGTGCCACTCATTGGCAAACCTTATGGCAAGTGGTGGTGCCGGCAAGCCGGGCAGTCGTTTTAGTGTTGACCCTATATTCTTTTATCAACCATTGGAATGATTACCTGTGGGCTTTAATGGTTACTGATAAGCTTGCAATGCGGACGCTGCCGATTGGGTTGGCATATCTCAAAGGCACTCAGGAAGGAGGCAATCAATGGAATATACTCATGGCGGCGGCTCTCTTTGCAGCTCTGCCATTGATTCTGTTGTTTCTGCTAACCCAAAAATTGATTCTTCAGGAAGTACAGCTGATCCGTAAGGAAAGGTTGGGAAATTAATGGTGAAGCAGTTTAGCTTAATAAATTTTGCTCTATTAACCGTGCGGTTTTTAAAAAAATAGTTATAATAATGCCTGAAGTGGGCGCAAACTTAGCAAGCTGTATAGGTATATGGTGCAGGAAGAAAGCGGTTACGAAATAATTGCAATGGTTTTCAATTAAAGTACTACATTAAATTATTCACAAAAGGAGTAAAACATGGCAAAACTAGAGAAAATCAATTTTCATGGCTGGCAGAATTCTTATCGGCTGTCTAATGGCAAAATCGAATTGGTTGTAACGACTGATGTCGGTCCGCGGGTAATTTTTTTCGGAGTAGCTGGGGGAGTAAATGAGTTTGCCGAGTATGCCGATCAGTTAGGCAAGACCGGTGGTGATGAGTGGCGGATTTATGGTGGTCATCGTCTATGGCACGCACCAGAAAAAATGCCTCGCACCTATTACCCGGATAATTCTCCCGTTAAGCTCGAAGAACACGGTAAGCTGATTCGGGTTATTCAACCTACAGAACCGACGACCGGCATCCAAAAGGAAATGGACTTTGAGATGTCTGATGACAAAGCGATGGTGAAAATTACTCACCGTCTCATCAATCACAATTTATGGGAGGTTGAACTGGCAATCTGGGCTCTTTCGGTAATGGCTCAGGGAGGTGTGGGGATTTATCCTCTTCCGCCGCGCGGTTCGCATACCGAAAACTTGGAACCAAAAAATTCGCTTTCGCTTTGGGCATATTCGGATATGTCCGACCCGCGTTGGACATGGGGAAAGCGTTATATCCTCTTGCGCCAAGATCCTAAAGCGCAGACACCGCAGAAAGTTGGCATTGACTGCCAAGATGAGTGGTGTGCGTATGCCAACCATAACAATTTGTTTGTGAAAAAGTTTACCTACGTTCCGAATGCAGTGTATCCGGATTTTGGGTGCTCAGTGGAAACCTTCACTAATTCAGATATGCTGGAGGTAGAAACCTTATCACCGATGACTCGCTTAGCTCCTGAGGCTAAAGTGGAACATGTGGAAACATGGTACCTAATCCGTGATGTTCAAGCTCCACAAAACGATGCTGAAGTGGAGAAGTTTATTCTCCCTAAATTGGCAGCATTATAAGAGAAACGCAGGATGGAAGAATGGGTTTACAAATAACGATACGCACTTTTTAAGTGCGTATCGTTTGTTAATAATTATCACGGCAATGGCTGATATGAAAGCAACAGCTTCGGCTTTTGCCATCCAAAGTAAAAGATAAATTATCTATTAGTTGTAGGATTATGACTCACACATCATTAAAAGCCATACCTTATATTGTTTTAGTAGGCAGCATATACGGCTCAAATATGGTCATTGCCCGTTTTAGTTTGGGGCAATATGCGCCGCTGACGTTGGTTGCATTAAGACTGACAATTGCTGCCTTAGTCTATTGTGGTATATATTTGCTCTCGCCTTCAAGAAAGTTCCCGCGCGATAAAAATTTGTGGATAAAATCTGCAATTTCCGGCTTATTGAGCACGGTTATACCATTAAGCGGCTTCATCGCTGCGATGCAGTATATTTCCAGTGGGTTAACCGGCTTGTTGGATACGCTGGTGCCCGTTTTTGTCATCGTCCTAGCTCATTTTGTTGTGGATGAAAAGATGAGCTGGCAGAAGGGACTTGGCACATTGATTGCCTTTCTTGGCACTGCCTTTTTATGGTTTCGCGGTGAAAGCGGGTTGGCTGAAATTGGACGCGCAGACTGGCGCGGTTATGCCTTTGCCCTTTTTGCTGTCCTTTCTGCAGCCAGCGGCATTCTCTATGCCCGGTATTACTTGGCTAAAGAGGATACGATTGATGTGTCTGCTATGCGAATGATTTGCGCTGCGCTGATCATCATACCCTTATCTCTGCTTGTACACGGATTTGACTTGAGTAAAGTTAACGCTGTGGGGTATGGGGCTTTGATCTATTTGTCACTCATTGGCACATTACTGGCTTTCTTGCTGGATTTATATATTGTGCAGAAATTTGGCGCAACAGCTGGCTCACAGGTGATTTATGTAATTCCCTGTGCGGCTATTTTACTGGGTATGGTTGTCCTCGGTGAGAAGGTTACTCCAGCAATGCTGTTTGGGTTGATTCTCATTTTTATTGGTATAGTGCTCATCAACCGACGGACATCGCATGCCTGAGAAAAATCCCGTAAGTGTGTTCCTAACTCAGCATGGCATACCTCACCGCGTGTTTCGTCATGAAACGGCGGTGAGGAATATCGAGGAAGCAGCTATAGCGCGCGGCCAAAAACCAGAGCAAGTAATCCGCTCAATTCTTTTCCGATTGGAGGAGGGAGTGTATGTGTTGGTGCTCATTGCCGGCACGCAGCAGGTTTCATGGCAAGCCTTACGCCACTATCTGGGACGTTCGCGGTTGACTCTTGCCACGCATGAGGAAGTGCTCACGGTTACTGGCTATGCCGTAGGCACAGTCTCACCGATTGGGTTGCCGGCTTCATTGCGGATCTTAGCTGATAAGGGAATTTTCGCTTATCCAGAAGTGTCCTTTGGCGCGGGTGAAGCTAATACCGCCATCATCATGAAGCGAGAGGATTTTAAGGGCGCTTTAGGTGATGTTGAAATAGGTGAATTTGCTTTACCCGAAAGTTAATGGGCTGTTTGTCCTTGTGCGCGCCAGTCTTTTATTGCAAAAGGCAAGTATAGTATTAAGAAGGTAGAAAAAGCGATAGCCGCAATTTCGATAATATACCATGGGTGAGGAGCTAGCAAGTCAATTAAGCTTGGTGTATCGGGTTTGCGAGCAATATAGAGATAATTGCTTCCCAGCCAACCGTTGACAAACCAGACTCCAGTAGCATAAATAGCCAGGATGCCTAATGCTCGCCAAAATGACTTCCATGTAGGGCGATAGTGCTCGACGGCAGTCATATAGAGAGCCGCTAAAATGATTCCACCATGAGAAATAAACACTTGAAAGAACCGAATATGAGGAAAACCATAAATGCCTAGGTCTGGAGTTAAAATCGCTTGCAGCGCGCCCCCAATTCCCCAAAAATAGACCAGTTCATATATACTTTTACTTTTTGTGATAAGCATCACTGCAGATAAGAAAACCAGAACACTGCATAAATGAAGCGGCAGCATAGTCTTGAACGTCCAAATTCCATTAAAGTAATTCCAAGCATGCCAAGTTGCCTCGTTGAAGAGGAGGAGAGCAGCAAGGGCGTAGCGGAAGCGCTGTTTCATCTGCTCATTTGGGTGCCAGAAAAATACACCAATATATGCAGCAAATAGTATGCTTAATGCTATCAAGTGATGAGTGCCTAAGAATACAAACCCCTCGCCTATAAAATCTTTTGAAAAATAATTATTCATGATTTTCGATAAACCGCCTTTTCCATTCGTATATTTTATTTAGTGCTTCAATAGGTGAAAGTGTGTTCACATCAAGCGTTTTTAATTCTTCTAGTAGAGGATTAGTGAGAGGGAATAGCTGCAGCTGTTTGGCTGTCTGTGATTCGATTTTTATTGCGCTGCCGGAGCTGGATTCTAGCTGATGCAAAATTTCTGTAGCGCGCTTAATAATGGCGGAAGGCAGGCCAGCTAACTGGGCAACATGAATGCCATAAGATCGGTCTGCCCCACCTGGTATGATTTTATGTAAAAAAACCACATTGCCATTCACCTCACTTACGGCAACATTGTAGTTAACAACCCCTGGCAAAAGATCAGCAAGTTGGGTGAGTTCATGGTAATGGGTGGCAAATAAGGTTTTTGCTCTTTTTTGAGGATGATTGTGCAAGTATTCAACTAAAGCCCAGGCGATAGACAGTCCATCGTAGGTGCTGGTGCCGCGTCCAATTTCATCGAGAATCACTAAGCTGCGCGGTGTGGCGTGATGTACAATGTTGGCTGTTTCCAGCATCTCGACCATGAAAGTAGATTGTCCAAATTGAATCTCATCTTGAGCACCAATACGAGTAAAAATACGGTCAACGCAGCCAATCTTTGCCTCACGGGCTGGGATAAAGCTGCCCATTTGCGCCATGAGCACCAACAAAGCTGTTTGGCGTAGTAAAGTGGATTTGCCAGACATGTTTGGACCAGTGATGATGCGGATGCGTTCGTCGGGTGCAAACACTACATCATTTGGTACAAATCGAGCTCCACTCAGCATACGCTCGACAACAGGATGACGGCTTTCATAGATGCATAAAACATCTTCTTCTACCACTTCGGGGCAGGTGTAGTTGTTGAGCACAGCAGCTTCGGCTAAAGACATGAGTACATCAAGCGTGGCAGCCGCGCGTGCAGTTGCCAACAACCGGCCTGCTGATAGAGCTATCTTCTGGCAAATCTCGCGAAAGAGACGCAATTCTACATCGCGGATCGCTTCTTCAGCATTTAAGATTACCGTTTCGGCATCTTTCATTTCAGGGGTGATAAAGCGCTCGGCATTGACTAACGTTTGTTTGCGAATATATTCAGGAGGTACTAAGTTTAGGTTGGGTTTTGTAACTTCGATATAATAACCAAAGACTTTGTTGTAGCCGACTTTTAAGGTTTTTATGCCGGTTCTTGTGCGTTCAGTCGATTCAAGGTTGGCGATCCACTCGCGGGCATGGCTGGCGCGTTGATAGATTTCATCCAACTCAGTTGAAAAGCCGGCTTTAATAAACCCGCTCTTTTGCAAAGTCATAGGAGGATCTTCAGCTATAGCTTGTGTCAGCAGCGAGTATTCCTCGTCAAAGGTTTCAAACTTTTGTATAAGCTGAGAGAGATAAGGCAAGTCTTTAGCTGCGTTTTTTGCATCGCTTAAAAGCTGATAAACAGCGGGCAGCTGAGCTAGAGTATTGCGCAAGGCGATGAGATCGCGGGGTTGAACCGATGCTGAAAGAATACGGTTTGTCAAGCGTTCAAGATCACCCAACGATTTTAGGGCAGCTCGTAAATCGGTGCGCAATGTACCCCTCTCAAAAAAGAACTGTACTGCACTTTGCCGTTCGCGGATAGCTTTAACTTCAAGCAGTGGTTGGCTTACCCATTGGCGCAATAATCGTTTGCCCATTGGGGTTAAAGTATAATCAAGGACATGCAGCAATGATCCTTGCGGAGTATTTTCGCGCAAGGTTTCTGTCAGTTCTAAATTACGGCGGGTTGCACTGTCTAAAAACATGTATGATTGAATATGATAAGTGCGCAGTTCAGTAAGGATAGATAGGGCACTAGGTTGGGTCTCTTTGAGATACTGAAGGATGGCACCTGCTGCTCGTTGGGCGTAAATAAGACCGCGCAATCCAAAGCCATCCATGCTGGATACTGAAAAATGTGTTTTCAGCTGCTCTTCACAGCGGCCCGGCTCAAAGTGCCATGCTTCCCACGGTGTCAGATGAGTGGCTAATCCTTCTACCTGAAGGGGGTGTGTATCTGGAAAGATGATTTCAGCCGGATGCAACCGTAAAAGTTCGGCACGCAAGGTGGCAGTTACATCAGCCCCTTGCAGTTCACAGGCAGCAAATTCTGCAGTACTGATATCTACATAGGCTATACCGGCTTGTTCCTCTTGCAATACGACGCTTACGAGATAATTGCTGGCATCACCGGGCAGCAAAGCCGGCTCCAGTAGGGTGCCGGGAGTTAATACGCGGACTACTTTGCGCGGCACAAGCCCATGAATAGGTTCATTGCCTATCTGTTCGCAGATGGCTACGTGATAGCCGCGCGATAACAAGCGCGCTAAATAATTATCTACTGCATGATACGGTACGCCTGCCATGGGGACACGCACACCTTTGGTTACATTTCGAGATGTTAGTACAATGTCCAATTCGCGGGCGGTAATCTCAGCATCCTCATCAAAGGTTTCGTAAAAATCCCCAAGTCTAAAAAACAGTATGGCGTTGGGGTACTCGCGTTTGATATCAAGGTATTGTTTGCGAATAGGCGTTATATCACTGTCTGCAGAAAGCATGGCTGCTATTATACCAACGAAACAGAATCATGGTAAAATGAGAGCTTGTCTGTTATTTGCAAAGGAATTGGGTTGATATGGAAACCAAGCATTCCTCTATAAAACCGCCGCGCCATTTTTCTATCCAATGGCAAGTGTTGATTGTTTTTACCATTGTTTCGGGTATTTTGCTCGGAATTTCTTTTCTTGGGCTCTATAAAGTGTTGGATCGGCTATACATCAATCAAGTCCGCACTTATATGGATAATACTCTCAAGGGAATGATGGCGGAAATTAATGCTGAAGATTTTAAATCACTAGTACAAGAAGGCTTAGCAGACCCAAATTTAGATATAACGCAGGATAAGCGTTACCAAAAATTGGAAAACTGGTTTACAGCGGTCTATCGGCTCAACCCTTCTATTATTCCTTATGCTTTCGTTAAGGGTTCGGATCCGGGCGAGATTCTTTGGATTGGATATTATCAGCGGGCGACTACTGCTGAAACGGCGCGAGTATTTCTTAAGCCACATATCAACAAGGAACTTAGTGAAGCATATAAGAAAGGCTTTCGAGAACCTACTTTTGTTCTGCAACCCTATACTGACTCGCGCGGCATTTGGGTTTCGGCTTTTACGCCCATTCGAGATAAAAAAGGTGCTGTTGTTGGTGTATTGGCTGTAGATCAAGATATCTCTCATCTGCCGGATTTAGAAAGAGAAATACGTACCCGCATGTTGGTCAGCTTTGGGATTGTCTATAATGTGCTTTTCATCCTTTTCTTTATTGTGTCGCAAACGCTTAATCGCCCGTTCATGAAAATAGCTCAAGCGGCGGAACGCATCAGTCAAAGAGATTACAAAGGGGGGTTAAAACTGCTGAGCGAACGGAGACCATTTGTGAGCATCATACGTGCCATTTTGCCTTTTAGCTATCAAGATGAAATTGACGTGCTGACCAAAGCTTTTATTGGAATGATTGCCTCTATTCGGAAAAGCGAGGAAGCCATTCGGCGGGCAAATATCGAATTAGAGGCGCGGGTAGCAGAACGTACCCGTGAGCTGACTCTAGCCAATGAACGATTGCTTGAAGAAGAAGAAAAACTTCGTCAAGCTAAAGAAGCTGCTGAAGTAGCTACACGGGCAAAATCAGAATTTTTGGCTAACATGAGCCACGAGCTGCGCACCCCGCTCAATGCAATCATTGGTTATAGCGAATTGCTTATGGAAGAGATCGAAGAGAATGGAGATGTTGACTACTTGCCGGATTTAAAGAGAGTGCATATTGCCGGCAATCACTTGCTTGATCTGATTAATAGTATTTTGGACCTCTCGAAAATTGAAGCTGGTAAAATGGAACTCTACATTGAAGAGTTTGATATTGCTGAACTGATTCAAAATATTCAAGCCGTAACACAACCACTAGTTGAACGGAAGAACAACCGTCTCATTGTGGAGTGCCCACCGAATATTGGCACAATGACCGCTGATTTAACTAAAGTTCGTCAATCACTGTTCAACCTTCTCAGCAATGCTGCAAAATTTACTGAAAATGGAACAGTAACGTGTTCTGTGAGAAAGGAAACGGAGGTGTTTAATGGGAGCAGCCGGGAAGTTGTGCTCTTTACGGTTCAAGATACGGGGATTGGCATTTCTTCTCAACATCTGGAACGACTTTATGAACCTTTTTACCAAGCAGATGCCTCAACTACGCGAAAATATGGTGGTACAGGCTTAGGCTTGGCGATCACTAATAAATATGTACAGCTGATGGGCGGTTCAATAGACGTTCAGAGTGAGCTTAATAAGGGGACAACCTTTACGTTGCGCCTGCCTTGTCTTGCAGTGCCAAAGTTCCAAGAGGAGTAAAACTTCAAACAGCTATGGACCAGCGGGCAAAAATGGCAAGCGGCAGGGGATGTTTGCCGAAATTGGGCTGCAGGGCAAGTTCGCCGATTTCTATTGAGCCGCGTTCACCTATCATTTCTGACAGCAGGTTGCCCAACATCAACGCAGAGGCTTCTAAAGCATACATATTGAGAAGAATAAAAAGCGGTTGTTCAGAAAGCACTTGAGCACAATGTTCCAGCAAGATAGGTAAACTTTTCTCAGCTTTCCATACCTCCCCTTTTGGCCCGCGCCCAAAAGAGGGAGGATCTAGGATCAATGCATCGTAGCGCGAGTTGCGCCGGCACTCTCGCTTGAGAAATTTCAGCGCATCGTCTAATAAAAAACGGATTGGAGTTGAGCTGAGCCCAGAAAGCTGCTGATTATGCTTTGCCCAGCTTAGAGCAGGTTTTGAAGCGTCAACCTGAGTTACTACGGCTCCGTTGCTGGCAGCCACAAGAGCACTGGCACCTGTGTACCCAAATAAACTCAGCACGCGAATAGGTTCTGCCGGCAGCCCCGCTGCTGCCTTGCTCTTTTTGGCTTGCTGAAGTTGATTTTTTATCCATTCCCAATGTGGTGATTGCTCCGGAAAAATGCCCACGTGTTTAGACATATCGGTGCAGCGGATTTGAAAACGCAGCTGCTGATATGACATCGTCCATTCACGCGGGCAATCTTTTTCAAAATGCCAGTGTCCTTCTGCATCGCATATGGCGCGCGCTTTGTGCCATTGCTGCGGCGGGAGCACTGGTTTCCACCACGCTTTTGGTTCACTGCGGATAAGCAGAACATTACCAAAACATTCTAATTTTTGAAAATTACCGCTATCCCATAAAGTATATTCCGTCCATTGGTTGTATTGAATAGAAATATGGGCATGCTGGGGAGGAGATAGCGGCGCTTCTGCAGACATTAGGCAAGCCTAAATTGAATGATGGAGTCTTTGAGAGCTTCAGCCATTTCTTGCAAGGTGTTGGCTGCAGCAGCCATCTCTTCAACTTGGGCAGAGACTTCCTCAGCGGAAGCGGATACTTCTTCTGAGGCGGCGCTGTTCTCCTCTCCAATACTGGCTACATTTTCAATCATCTCTGTTACTTCCCCTGCATAAGAGTTCATCATATCCGTAGCTGCCATGTTCTCTTCTACTACGGCGGTAACCAAATCCAATCTTTCGACAACTTCATTGCTAAGGATGCCCATTTTTTGTGTAGCTTCCGCATTTGCTTGAGCTACTTCACTCACTTTTTCATTTTGATTGATAACTTGTTCGGTAAGCTGAGCCATGTTTCCGGCTTCTTGACGGTTCTTTTGTGATATTTCAGCTGCACTTTGAATGGCTTTTTCAAGCGATAAGCGAGCTACGTCCATAGCATTGACCGCCTCGCGAATAGCTGAAACGCGTTCAACTGAGGCAGTTGTACCTTGAGAGATTGCTTCAAAGGCTTGCCGAGAGCGGTTGGTCGTTTCAACTGCTTGAGCAACATTTTCGGCTGCTCGATTCATTGCTTCGACCGCTTCTTGGGTGCCTTTCTGCACGGTCTTGATGATTTCGGCAATTTCTTCAGTAGCGGCTGCAGATTTTTCGGCGAGCTTGCGCACTTCATCAGCAACTACGGCGAAACCGCGCCCATGCTCGCCGGCCCGTGCGGCTTCAATGGCTGCATTCAATGCAAGCAAGTTGGTTTGACTGGCAATATCATCAATGGTTTCGATAATTGCTCCAATTTGCTGTGAACGCTGCCCCAACTCGTCAACCCGCCGGGCTAGGTCTTGGGCTGCCAAACGAACTCGCTCTACTTCTTGGATAGTTTGTTTGACGATCTCATTTCCTTTACTCGCAACTTGGGCGGCTTGTTCTGTTTGTGCTTGCACTTGATCGGCTGATGAATTAACCTGCAGCAAAGCTTTCATTAACTCTTCAGTAGATTTAGCTGCCTCGTTTAGGCTTATGGCTTGCGCTTCTGCCCCTTGGCTTAGGCTGTGTACGGCTTTTGAAAGATTTTCCAGAGATGATTGAGTTTGAGATACAGACTCAGCTTGCTGTTGGGCACCTGAGCGAATGTTAACGATAGCATCACTCAATTGCTCCACAGCTTGAATGGTTTGTTGAATGGCTTGGGCTTGATCTTGGGCGCCTTTAGCTACACTTTGAATGGCACGGTTAAGTTGTTCAACTGCGTTGGCTGTTTTGGCTACGGAATCGGACTGCTGACTGGTGCCTTGGGCAATTTGTCCGATAGTGTTGGCAATTTGCTGAATGGCATCCCCAGTTTGGGTGGAAACTGAACTCATTTGAACGGCCGAACTCAGTAATTGTTCGCTGCTTTGAGCAACGCGAGATACGATGGTGCGCAAATTTTGGATCATGGTAGAAAGTGCGAATCCTATCTCATCCTGTTCTGAGCGAGGGGTAAATTCTACAGTAAGATCACCTTGGGCGATTTGCTGAGTGAGTTCTGATATATTGCGGGTGGATTGCTCTAATTCAAATAAAGCCTTGCCTATGGTTCCGATTTCATCGCTTCTTTTAAGAACAGTTTGGCGTTTGGCAGTTGAAATATTAAGATTAAGATTGCCGCTAGCTAGGTTCTTTATCGCTTTAGTCATCATGTCTAATGGGATAGTGATGGTGCGAGACGTATAGACGCTTGAAAAAACAGAGAGTATAATGGCCATGATCGAAATGATGATTGTCAAGGTAATCGTCTCACTAACCAAGGTGCTGGCAAGCTTCTTCTGGGTGTTATAGTCCTTTTTTACGCTTTCACTGATGGCGGAGGCAGAACCTTTGATGGCTTTCCCGACGAAATCCATCTCGGTGGTAATTGACTTTTGATCTTCGATACCTATTCTGATGGTTTGGAAGATATTATGATAAGTTGTAAGGCTTTTCTTTGCTTTTTTAAGTAAATTGACTTGCTCTTTGTTGCTGATTAAGGTTTCGAGTTTATATAAAGCGGCATTTATTGCATTGTAATTGCTGTCAATCTCAGATAAAAGCTCTGTTGAGTCGCTGTTCATGATATATTGCTGCACATTTAAAAACAGCGTATTGGTCTTTTCTATGGCTTGATTGACATGAAACAGACTCAAGGTGCTGGTTTGTTTATCGCGCAATAAATTTAAATTGCTTATTGTTTCCTTGACTTGTGGGTCTAACTCTTTTACTGTTTTTTGTCGCTCTTCAATCTTTTTAGCTACTTTAGAATAACCATTTTCATAAGACTTAACTCGTTCGTAAATATTAGACAATATGTTTTGACGATCTGCGCTGCTTATTTTTTCTTTGGCTTGTTCTAAATCCATGTAAAGACGCTGCAGTGAGATAAGGTAGGTTTGATGATCTGAGGAACGATTGGTACGTAAATAGATATTGGCGTTATACTGTACTTCCCAGAAATCAGCAACAATTTGTTCAGCCATGACATTTTCTTCAGATAGCTGATCTGTCAAAACGCGTACAACTTTCTCAATGCTCGCTAATCGAAAAAGGCCGAAACCAATGACAACACCTAGCAATACAATGGTGAGCAGATTGCTGCCGATAATTTTTACACTAACTTTTAATTGGTTAAACATTTGGGCTAACCTCCGGCGCGAGAAACGTAATAAATATATTATACCAAAATTTTGCAATAGGCATAATTTTTTTACGCCGGAAGAGATATTTTTGTTCAAAAAGGAACAGCAGAAAGAGATCTATTTCCTAAATAGTGCCTCGCGGAACATGGCGGTTGCTTCCATAGCATCACCCTGTTGGATAACTTCGGCAATTCGCTCGCGCCCAATGGTATCTATGAGGCTGTGCAAGGCTTGAATCCAGCGAATGCTTTCAGTGGCTGCGCGTACCCCGTTTTCGCGGTATGGAAAGATATCCAAAGCGTACCATCCGCTGTAACCGATACGATCAAGCCAGTAGAGGAGTTCAAACATTTCTACTGTATGCACCGAACCGACCGTCATATCATCATCCCACAGGCGCCAATTATCGTTGAAGTGCATGTAAAAGAGCTTCTTGCCAAAGTAATCCAGCAAGGCAGCTGATTCAGCGATATTTTCGTAACCCATCAGCGCATGTCCAACGTCAATCATTGCGCCAACATTAGGTTTGTTGACTTTCTCGATAAGGAGCAAAGTTTTACCAACTGTTGCAATAAAGCAATGGGTGCGGGGTTCTTTGGGTTTGTATTCCAACACAATCTTAACCTCAGGTTGATGTTCTGCACATTCGATGACTCCTTCGATAATCCAATCCCAGCTTTGGGGGTAATCTGCCTGCAAAGGATAATCATAGCCATCTTGACCAAACCAGAGATCAATGACCTCACAATTAAGTTGCTTTGCCCAATCCATTGATTTTTTTACCTCTTGGATGGCGGCGCGTCTAATCTTTGGGTCAGTGGACGCAAAAGAGCCTTTTCCCCACTTTGCCGAAGCCCAAATATCCGGTGTTACGCAAGTAACAGTTAGCCCGGCATCGCTTACCCAGCGGCGGATCTGCTCTACATTGTCATCATTGACATGCCATAATCCAACAAGCTCTACCCCTGTTAGGTTTGGAACATGGGTTGCCAAACGGATTAATTCTTCTGTAGAAAACCTTTCTCCATAACCTGATAAAACATAGCGGTCGGCGCCAGCGTTGAAGGTATTAATGTTTGCCGAAAAACGAAGCGGACTGCTCATTTGAACCTCCTTATTTTTATGAAAAACTTATCATGAAATATTTAGCTTGACCCGCAGGTCATAGCGATCGCCGCGCCATAACGAGTCGAGATATTCAATGGGATTGGAATGCGCGTCATACGTGATACGCGAAATTTCAAACAAAGGACTACCCGGCAGCATATCAAGCAAGGTGCTTTCTTCGCTCGTAGCTGAGCGGGTATGTATGACCTGATCTGCGATTTGCAAGTGGATGCCGTAATCCTTGCGGAGAATATTAAACAAAGATCCTGTTAGGTCTTTTTGATCTAAATCAGGAGCAAGACGCCGAGGTATATACGACCATTGCAGACTGATGGGCTCGTCGTTGGCAAGCCGTAGGCGGTAGATTTCCCATACTTCTTCCTGTTGGTGCAGATCAAGCACTTTTTGGATGTGTGGCTGAGGAATACATAAAGTAAGGCTTAATAAACGTGCGCTTGGAATCCAGCCGCGTCGGCGCAAGTCCTCGGATGTAGAAACTAGAGTGGTGGGGTCTAGTTCAAGGCGGCGACGGCGAATGAAGGTGCCGCGCCCTTTTTCGCGATAAATCAGCCCTTCGTTTTCAAGCACTTGCAGGGCGTGGCGGATTGTACCGCGGTTGACTTGGAACAGCTCGCACAATTCACTTTCCGACGGAAAGCTAAAGTCTTCTTGCTGGGAGAGTTCTTGGGTGCAAATTGCTTCGCGCAAAATTTGTGCGATCTGATAGTAGTAAGGCACAGGTGAATTTTTGTTGATAGGGGCGGAAGAGATCAAAGCAGCTAACATGGTCAACGGAAAAACCAGATTACTTGTATGTACATGTAATCATCTTCGTTGAGTATAGCAAAACCTCACTTAACTGTCAAGTAGAAATCGTTTTCAGTCCAAAAAATTGGTTTTTTTATAAGCGAATCCCTACCTGTTGCTTGACAATTTTTGAATGTTGATATAAGATACTTGTATATACATTTATACAAGAAAACAAAAAATAGTTTCTGCCTTAGGAGGGTGATGATGAAAAGAATTTTTGATCCCGAAATGTTTGATTTTCAATGGGAAAGTATCAATCACGATCGCTATATTGTGGGTACTTATTACATTGAAGATACCCTTGAAGATCAGGATTGGATAGAGCATCTTGGACAAGTCCAGCGTATTGCTTTAGAAGGCTCTACCTCTAGTTGGATGCGGGTTAAGGAAGACTCCAGCGAAGTGCGTGAGAAGCTGACCAGCAAGGTGTTAGGGTATTACGAAGTGCCGATCGGAAAGCCTCATACCAAAGCGGCAGTTGTTCAGCTTGGTTTTCCGATTGATGCGTGGGATGTTAACCTGAATGTGCCAATGATGCTGCTGACCATAGCCGGCAATGCTTTTGCTTTTTCTACAAAAGTCCGTCTTCTGGATGTGTATTTTCCAAAAGAGCTGGTGGCGCGCTTTAAGGGTCCTAAATATGGCATTCCCGGCATTCGCGAGAAATTAGGCGTTTATGACCGCCCCTTATGCCTGCATATTATTAAGCCCAAAATGGGCATGACGCCGGAAGAAACCGCAAATCAGGTTTATCAAACTGCACTAGGTGGTGCTGATCTATGCAAGGATGATGAAATGCTCAGTGATCTGGCTGTATCGCCGTGGGAAAAACGGTTGGAAGCTGTGTTGAAGGCGATTGAAAAAGCTGAGCGCGAGACAGGGCATAAAATGTTGTATATGCTTTCGATTACTGATGAGGTAGATCGCATCAATGAAAAAGCTCGCAAGGCGGTGCAAATGGGTGCCAGCGGCTTGTTGCTAGCTTATTCTGCCGGCCCGTCTGCTTTGCGGCGGCTTGCCGAAGATGAAGAAGTGAAAGCACCAATTTTGCTGCATGTTTCCCACATGCTCAGCCAAATTCCCATGATTAGTTTTCCCGTGTTTTCCAAATTGGTTCGTCTGTGCGGAGCAGATATGATGCTTTCGCCTTGTATATGGACGAGCATTCCTATGGTTTCTCCTGAAGAATCGGCTCGCAATTATCAAGTGATGGTAGCGCCAATGTATCACTTGAAGCCGATATTTCCTATGCCGGCAGCGGGTATGTACCCCGGCTTGGTGCCAGCCCTGATGGAAGAGTTTGGAATTGATCAGATCATCCCGGCTGGCGGCGGTATGCTGGGACATAAAATGGGGTACACCGCGGGCGCTAAGGCTTGGCGTCAAGCTATTGACGCTACCCTTGCCGGTATTCCGCTCACCGAAGCTGCTAAGACTCAACCTGAATTGAAAGCAGCCATAGAACAATGGGGTATCCGCAAGCGACCACAGACAGTATGGGGTTACCTTGGCAGGGACTTTCACCCTTCTTTTGCACCGAAAAATATTGATTAGTACTTTCCTCCTCTTAAAGTCCACCCTCTTTACCTGGCTTGCGCCTCTAAAGCTTATGTTAGGGGCGCAAGCAGCACCACGCTCAAAAATGATTTTCAGTTGTACAATATTCGATGACGACTTTAATAAGTATTTATTATAAGGAGCGGCAATGAAAAAAAGTGGAATAGACTATACCCAAGATCAAGCCAAGGCAGAGGCAGCATCCCCACCATTATTAAGGGAAAAGCTATTATGGATGTACCGTACTATGGTGCTCATCCGCCGCTTTGAGGAAACAGCCAATGATTTATATATGCAAGGGCGCATTCCTTCCACCCTGCACTTATATATTGGACAAGAAGCTGTTGCTGTGGGGATAAGTGCGGCTTTAAAGCGTGAAGATTATGTAATGAGCACTCATCGTCCACATGGACATGCTTTAGCTAAAGGTGTCTCTGCTAAAGCTATTATGGCGGAATTGTTTGGAAAAGCCAGCGGAGCCTGCAAAGGCAAAGGCGGTTCGATGCATGTGGGAGATATGGCGGTTAATATGCCGCCCGCGATCGCTATTGTTGGCGGTAATGTGCCTATTGCAGCTGGTTTAGCTTTAGCTGCCAAAATGCAGCGCAAAGATTTTGTATCGGTATGTTATTTTGGAGACGGGGCAGCCAATGAAGGAGATTGGCACGAAGCTGTCAATTGTGCTGCAATTTGGGATCTGCCTTTATTGTTAGTGTGTGAAAACAATCTCTATGCTGCTTCAACTCCGTTTAAAAAGGCATTTAAGGTTGATTATGTGGCACAGCGGGCAGAGGCGTATGGCATACCCGGCATATCCATTGATGGGAATGATGTGTTGGAGGTGTATCGTACCGCTTACGAAGCGGTTGCGAGGGCGCGGCGTGGAGGTGGTCCTACCCTCATTGAATGCCTTACTTACCGCCAATGCGGCCATTCGCGTTCCGATCCGCGTACTTACCGCAGCAGAGAAGAAGAGGAGTTTTGGAAAGCTAAAGATCCTATCGTGCGCTTTAAAAATTATCTCTTAACACAACAAGGAATAGATGAGAAAGAACTATCTGCATTAGAAGAATCGGTTGAAGAAGAGATAAAAGAAGCCGTGGATTTTGCTGAGGCAAGCCCTGAACCTGATCCTGCTGAAGTATATACCGATGTGTTGAAGGAGTGAGCTATGGCAAAGATGACAATTGCAGAAGCTTTGCGTCAGGCAATTCGAGAAGAAATGCGGCGCGATGAGCGCGTGTTTTGTATTGGCGAAGATATTGGTATTCCCGGCGGCTTTGGAGGAGCATTTACAGTTACTCTGGGCTTGTCGGAGGAGTTTGGGCATGAGAGAATCCTTGACACCCCAATTTCAGAAGCTGCCATTGCCGGTATTGCAATTGGAGCAGCCATTGCCGGCATGCGTCCGATTGCTGATGTTCAATATGGTGATTTTCTGTTTAATATGATGGATCAGCTTGCCAATGAAGCCGCAAAATTGCGCTATATGAGCGGAGGTATGATAAGTGTTCCTCTGGTTATGCGCGCTCCGGTTGGGGCAACTGCCCGCGGTGCTCAGCATGCCCAGAGTTTGGAAGCTTTCTTTACCCATGTGCCGGGTTTGAAAGTAGTTTGCCCAGCCACCGCATATGATGCCAAAGGATTGCTTAAAAGCGCGGTGAGGGATGATAACCCGGTATTGATCTTTGAACATAAGCTGCTTTATGGATCTAAAGGAGCAAGAACCGAAAAAGGCACTTTAAGTGTTGTGGAAGATGTGCCGGAGGATGATTATACTGTACCGATCGGAAAAGGGGTTATCCGTCGCGAAGGCAAAGATGTAACCATTGTTGCCAACTTGCTGATGCTTTACCGAGCGTTAAGTGCGGCCGAAACTTTAGCTCAGCAAGGAGTTGAAGCGGAGGTTATTGATCCGCGCAGTTTACTGCCGTTAGATGAGGAACTAATTTTCAACTCCATTCAAAAAACTGGGCGGCTTGTAATTGTTGAAGAAGATAATTTAACCAATGGATGGGGAGCAGAAGTGGCAGCCCGCATGGCAGATAAAGCATTCTTTTGGCTGGATGCTCCCATTAAACGGGTAGCAGCGCCGGATGTTCCGCCTCCTTTTGCACCTGTTCTGGAAAGAAACTACGTTCCCAGTGAAGAAAAAATCATTCAAGCTGTTCTGTCAATACTGTAGCCTTACGAGGAGGACAATATGACAGTTGATATTCTCATGCCGCCGCTGAGTCAAACTTCAGATACCCTTGTGCTGGTTAGTTGGCTGAAGAATATTGGAGACGCGGTGAAAAAGGGAGAGAACTTGTTCACCGTAGAGACAGATAAAGCAACGTTAGAGGTTGAAGCCCCTGCGGATGGGATTTTAACCGAAATTCTTGTGCAACCTCAAACTGAGGTAAGAGCGGGTACTTGCGTTGGCAAGATCGATTCTCCAGCGGAAGTGAAAAGCGTTGCTGCTTCTGCTGTGAGTGGTTCAAGTGTTCAAACAGAGGAGAAAAAGCAGACGTTTCAAGCGGGGTCAGCTAAAACTGCCAAAGCTGAAGGGCGAGTTTTCATCAGTCCGCGGGCGCGGCGCTTGATGCAGGAAAAAGGTATTCTTCCCGAAGCGTTAATTGGCAAAGGCAGCGGACCAAATGGAGCTATTGTGGAACGTGATGTACAGAAGTATTTGCTAACACTTCAGCCTGCGGCATCTCAACCAAGTCTTGCTTTTGCTTCTTCTGCGGCTTCCCAAGAGCGATTGGCTTCTGTTCAAACTTCCACCCTCTCGCCGACTCGTAAGGTGATTGCCCAACGCATGTTGGAAAGCCACCGCAACATACCCCCGGTAACCTATCAGCGTGAAGTCGTTGCAACCGCTTTGGTGGAATTGCGTCAACGCTTGCTGGAGCAGCTGCATGAAGATCAGTCGCGTCCTTCACTGACCGATCTCCTTATTGCTATTACCTGCCGCGTATTGATGCAATTTCCCTTATTAAACTCTACCTTTGATGGAGAACAGATACAAAGCGCGCCGGATGTGCATTTAGCCTTAGCTGTGGATACAGAACGCGGGTTGGTCGCTCCGGTGATCTTTAAAGCACAAGAGAAGAGACTTTCTGAATTAGCTGCAATTCGAGCAGATTTAGCTGCTCGGGCAAAAGCAAATCAGCTTGCGCCGCATGAGCTAAGCGGTGCAACCTTTACCTTGACTAACCTGGGCATGTTGGGCATTGATTCCTTTACTCCGATCATCAATCCGCCACAAGTCGCCATTTTAGGTGTAGGTCGCATTCGCGAAGTGGCTACCCAAGTGTCAGGGCAGCTGTGTTTTCAAAAGATGATCATTTTTAGCCTCACTTGCGATCACCGTGTAGTTGATGGAGCAATGGCGGCGCGTTTTCTGGAAGCTTTAGCTTCCCTAGTGGAATGCCCCGAGATGCTGTTGTATTAGTTTTTCTATGTTGGTTGGGTAAAGCTCCACATTTTCCAAGAATTTGTTTCTTGGCGGATAACGGCTACTGTGGCAATGCAGGGAATAAATAAAGTAGATATGACCAAAAAACTTAAGGCGCTAGCTAACGAGTAGTTTTGGACAAGGATTTGGGCTAGTCCTA
>DAOUFY010000057.1:0-8419 GCA_034429745.1 Anaerolineales bacterium | reverse complement strand
GCGAAAAAGACATTAGGACTTGTTGATGATACTGCAAAAAAATCATTGAGCCGGTTGGATAATGTTACAAAGAAAGCTATTAATGAAGCTACAAAAGTAACAAGCACGATATCTCAATCATCTCAACAAGTATTAGAAAAAGTGCACCTAATTAGAAAATCAGATGATTTTGATCCTTTTAAGAAATGGCTGCTTGATGAGCATACTATTGAACGTTTGGGGACTATCAATCTAAAAGAAAGTTTGGAATCACTAAATCACTGGTTTAATGAAGAAATCAATGAAGAAAACCAAAGAATATTTTATGAAAAAATAGCGCAATTTGGCAAAGACAATAAAATCAAATTGCAATGGATCATAAACGATGAGTTCTTTTCTCATCAGGATGATATAAAAAAGGCGATAGAAGATGTACTGCTTTTACAAAGCCTTGTTTGGCATAAGGTATATAGTCTTAAACCCGAGTTAGAAGTATTGCAAAATTATGAGATTTGGAAAAGCGATCCTTATAAAGGGAAAAATTTGGAAATAAGTCAGAAGATATTTGCTAGAATGATTGATGAGCGAATGGTTACCGCTTCACCGGAATTGCTTTTAGCTCCGGAAAAGAAACGCCGTGAATATGTTGTTAATTCTGTCATTGAGTATGGACAGAAAGATTTAAAATCTTTCTTAAAGATGTTTAAAGAAGTTTTAAGAGAAACAAAAATAGCCCTCCAGGACGAAGAAGAGATTGAGACCGTTTTAGAAGGTGAAGTGATTGAAAGCAAGCCGGCTCAAAAAAGAGCAAACCGTAGAAGCTCTGAATAATGTAGCGAAGAATGAAGTTACTATTTTGTTGATAACAAAACTTTCAACATTCCCTTGGTAGCAGCTAGATTAAACGCTTTTTCCCCCTCTGAAAGGGGTAAAACAGCACTTATCATTGATTTTACATCAATGAGTTTTTGATCTAACATACGAATTGCCGGAGGGAATGGACCGCAGCGGGAACCTATCACGTGAAGTTCATCAACAACTAAAGGCGATAAATTAATAGTTTGCTGATTATGAAAAGTTGACTTTAGAATTAATTTGCCGCGCGAATGAACTAATTTTTGTGCCAATGCAAAACCATTTGGGTTGCCCGTTGCTTCCACGACGACATCGTATATTCTTTTCAAATCATCTTTATCCGTATATGTTTCAATCCCTTGATGCTTAAGTAAGGCTAGCTTTGAAGGGTGGCGCCCAATGGCTGTTACGGAACAGCCAAAAAGCCTTAATACTTGAGCACAAAGTAATCCCAATTTTCCGTCGCCCACCACAGCAACATGATTGGTTGGTTTTATATGAACCTGCTCTGCGATCTCAATAGCTGCTGCTAGAGGTTCTGTAAATATGGCTTCTTCATTTGGTAGTGAATCTGGAATTGGATGAAGGTTTTTTTCAGGAAGGCAGAAATATTCAGCCATCGTACCATTTCTGTTGTGTATTCCAAGGGTAGTTCTATTTTCGCAATGAGTAAAATCACCGCGTAAGCAAGCAGAACAGGTGCCATCATAAGTATTTATTTCACCAACAACACGGCTACCATCAGCTAATTCTCCGACAAATTCATGACCTAATATGCCATGAAAATTGGCATAACCCTTAATGATTTCTAAATCTGTATTACAAATGGCTGATAAAAGAGTATGGATGAGAACTTCCCCCGCAGGAGGTGTAGGGATTGGATAATCGTCAACAACCTTTAAATTACCATCGAATATAATGGCTTTCATGAAAAAGTCCTTTCTAATAATTCTTTTTTATTGGCAAAATGGGATTCCAGCAACATCTTGAGTAAATACTACCCATTTATTATTTTCAGGCTGTGATTCATCGGCATAAGCTACAAGGTAGGCGCTGATATGGTCTCCGGCATTGCAGCCTATGACGATGACATCCGAACCGTTCGGGAATCGTGCAGGAGGTTCCTTGATTGGTAAAATTACATACCTTGAGTTTTCAGAAATAAAGTGGAAAGAAAGGCGGTTGTAATCCCTGATTCTTGTTAAAGGGTTGGGAGAACCGCTGGTTATCCCATCATGGGCCGGGTAAAACCTTGGGTATAATGCTCTTCCCCAGAGAACAAATGTGGATTCTTCCAATCCAATATGAACGATACTTTCAAACCGGTTTGGGTTATCAATAGCCCAATTAGAATTAGATAGCATTGAAAAAATTTCTGCCTTGGTTTTTTCTGGATAACGTTTAGGGAAAAGAACTTCACTTATAGGAATCAAAGAACCAAAGAGAATAAGTGAAATTAAAGTCAGGAGTAATGAGTGATTCAGGTAACTCTTTTTCTTTGAGATTAGGTAATTTTTATCAAGTGATTCAGACCAAAGGGGGGAAAATAACCATGAATTTGATCCATTGAGTATAAAGTTCATGAAAAGTAAAAAAGCACTTATTCCACAAGAGAAATAGACTAAAGCTACCCAATCACCGGGGAGTAAAAATCTCCAACCAGAATTTCTAGAAATGGCATTGCTTAAGTTATAAAAAAGGTAAACGAGCAAAGGGATTGAGGCGATGAGGTTAACGTTTTTTGATTGAAAATCTTTAGTAAAAGCAGAGGAAAATCCAAAAGATAAACAAAGTAAAACCAATGCTAGGCTGAGTTTATCTTCATATGGTGGCTTGATTTGAAAATTTTTTCGGTCAAGGTCTAACCAATATGGCAAAGAACGGACATATTTTTCAGGAGATATTGGCTCAAAGGAAATGGGGAGTGTGTTCACTAAGTTGACGAGGTTATGGAAAAAATGAGCAGTAGTAAAAGATATGACCTCATTAGGATGCTGTAGGGCAAAATTAATGATTTGACGTACCATCCGCGCAGAATATTCCCCTTCTTTTTCTCCTGGCAAGTGACGCAAGGCTTCGTCTTCATTACTTGGGGCAAAGTTATACCGTTGAGCAATCATACCAATTTGCGCCATTGAAGGTTCGTCAAAAACAATAGTTTGTGTCAATCTATAATTTCGAATAATCCATGGGGAGATGACGCAGAGAGTACCCAGCGAAAAAAGCCACAAGTATGAAAATAAGCGTTTGAGGTTAGGTAACTCGTCAAATAAGACAACTATAAAAAATACCAAAGCTAAAAAAACAGATTGTGGGCGTACAAGCATGGCTGCACCTAAAGCACCACCTGCCAAAGGTAAAAGAAATCTTGAATGCCTCCGATATTTCCAGAAAAGAAAAATAAGGGTATATGCCATAATCCAAAAAGCGGTAAATGCATCCGACATGAGAAGTTTTGAATGGGATACATTAATGACATCGGATAAAGAAATGCTGTTGTGCTCTTGAATGATAAAGAGCAAGGCACTGATCAAACCACTGAAACGATTATGGATTAATCCTCCAATAAGATATAGCCAAACTGGCATTAAACCCAACAACAATATTTGAATAAAAACAATTTGATTGTACTGTTGCCCTGCAATTATGTGATAAAAAGCGATGAAAAGTGAATAAAGGGGACGCCGGATAACTGTTCCACCACTGCCACCTAAACCCTCACCGATGAGCAAAAACTGAGCATTGATATCGTGTATAGAGGCATCTGAATAAGGGTAAAATTCATAATTAGGTGGAACTGGTAGCGGCGCAAAGTAACTGCTGATAAAGGGGGTATTTTGCCAAATTATTATTGCACATATCCATAAGAGAAAACATAGCAATGTATCAATCCATTTTGACACAGGCTGAATTTTATTTGCTAAAAGCGATGTAAAAATGTAAAATAACCAGGTAATATCAATGGCAAGAATGACTTGCCATAATAAAATAGGTGTTCCAGGTGCTCCCCAAGCAACAATATCAGGGGTAATTCCAATTCCTGTTTTTCCGATAAATAAGGTTATGGAAATAATTACAAGAAGAATACATAAGAAGATGAGTAAATGCCTTTTGGTGAAGTGTGTTATTGAAGTCCATATTCTTTCTTGGAATAAAATAACAAGCAGGATAATTGCTTGAAGAAAGAAAATGGCTAACCATAAAATTAGTGGAGAAATCCGGTAAAAAGTGGCTTGCCATTCAGCAAACTGTTCTGCCAGAATTAAAGAGTAGAAAAGAAATGCGTTAGCAAAAAGTATGATGAAAGTTGAAATAATGGTAAAGCACTTATTTCCATAAGAACAGATTGAAATAAAACGGCTCTCAAAAGTGATTGCCCATGGAGCCTTTTTAAGGGTATGCCAACCTAGATAATATAATAGCAAGGCTATGACTAATAAAATGACCAACAATGTCAGACGTGAAGACGAAAGACCGAAAAGTAGGATATTTTTGGGATCAGTAGGTATTTTATATAATAAGATAATTGCGCCAAAAGCCTCGAGAGAAGAAATAAGAAAGAAAATTGAAAAAGAAATTCTTTGAAAAGGTTTCATAGATTACATTATAACACGAGATAATGACCATAGAATAAGTATGGAAAAGTGATAAAATGAGAATGATGAAGTGGTATCAAAAAACTAGCATGATTTTCTTTTGCGGTTTTATCTCAGGGATGTTGTTTTATAACGTTTTGAGGATTCTCATTATAGAAAGCTCAATGATTAGAATAATTCCTCATGTTGCGGTTTTCTTTTTTGTTAATATATTGATGATATTCTTTCTCGTAAGATCAAAAGATTGGTATGTGAAACAATGATCATTGCTCTGTCGAAAATATTACCTTTATTTATCTATCCAATAGGTGCAGTTTTTCTATTAATACTCATCAGCTTGTTTCTATACCGTTATTTTAAAACACAACGTGTGTTATTAATTACTTCATTGATGGTTATATTCCTTTCAGGAAATCGTTGGGTGGCTGTAGAATTAGTGCGCTCTCTGGAATGGAGATATGTGAATCAAAAAGATGTGCCACCTGCCGAGGTTATTGTTGTGTTAGGTGGTGGAACGGAAAGTTTAGAATATCCGCGTAAATTTGTGGAAATTAATTCTGCAGGCGATCGCGTGGTTTATGCAGCTCATTTATATAAATTAGGTAAAGCAGATCACCTTCTTCTGAGTGGTGGAAAAATCAATTGGGGTGATGAGGAACAGAGCAAAAGCCCGGCTGAAGATATGGAAAGCCTGTTATATTTATTAGGTGTACCTCCTGATGCAATTTGGCTAGAGACAGAATCGCGCAATACATATGAGAATGCCTTGAATTGCAAGAGAATTTTAGAAGAACACGGAATAAAAAATGTAATACTCGTTACCTCTGCAATTCACATGCCGCGTGCTGTTTATATATTTAACAAAATGGGCATAAAAGTTACACCTGCACCTACAGATTATTCAGTAACAGAGGCTACATTATTCCGGCTGTACGAACCTTCGGTGGTTGTGCAATTTATGAATATTTTTCCAACAGTTGGCAATATCTCGATGACAACAAATGCTATGAAGGAATACATCGGATTAACTATTTATCAATTGAAAGAAGTATTTTTTAATTAGTTCTTTCTTCTTATTGATTAATAAGAAAAATAGATATACAATTTGATTAGGCATATAATTAATTTTGGGGTGAGTTTTTGAAAGGAGGATAAAATGGCTCCGGTTAAACAAAGAAACTCACAAAGGAATATTATAGTTACTGTTGTCATACTTGTTGCTTTAGGCATTTTGGGTTATTTAGTTTTTCCACTGATAATGCAACAGTTTCAAGCAGCAGATTTATCATCTTCTGGCATAGTATATAAGGTAGATGGGACTGCGGAACAAGCGGTTGTTACCTATACTGAAATTGATGGAAGAATTTCTGCTCCAAAAGGTGTAGATTTGCCATGGACATCACCAATATACAATATCAAATCTAAAACAATCGTAGTGTTGACTGCTGCTGCTGTGGGGCAAGGAACAGTTCGCTGTACAATTATGATAGGTGGAAGAGTCATGGATACAAATATGGCTGATCCATTTATTGATAAAGCTATTTGTGGCGGGTTTACTAAATAGTTATTTAAGTCCACTGTGTGTATCGTTTCATTCGTGAAAAATTTACCTTAATATAAAAAACAAAAGCAGTAAATCTGTTTTCAAGTATAATCAATAATAATGCCACTGAGCTTAAGGAGTACTAATCATGAGAGATTTTTTATTTTACGGCAGTCTCAATGAGATTGACCCTTCAATTTATGATTTAATCCAATATGAAGAAGCGCGCCAGAATCAAAAAATTATTATGATTCCTAGTGAGAGTATAGCCCCTCGATCTGTAAGAGAAGCCATTGGTAGTGTATTTCAAAATATATATGCTGAGGGGTACCCAAATGAAGAGACTCGTTGGATGACAGAGCAAGAAATCTTAGATTATGAGCAGCGATTAGGTGAGTATCGTCGTTATGGAGATCCGAGATTTTATAAAGGAGTAGAGTATGCCGATATTGCAGAGGCATTAGCTAGACGCCGATGTGCGGAATTGTTCGCAGCAAATGGAGTCGATGCGAATGATATTTATGTTAATGTTCAACCTCTTTCCGGTGCTCCTGCAAATAATGCAGTATATCATGCGTTATTAAATCCAGGAGATGTTCTAATGGGAATGGATTTATTTCATGGGGGACATTTGACCCACGGATCTCCAGCAAATCGTTCAGGTAAGTTGTATCAAGCAGTTCATTATTCGGTTGATCCACAAACTGAGCAAATCAATTACGACAGTGTTCAAGAACTTGTTTTTGAACACAAGCCAAAAATTATCGTTGTTGGGTACTCGTCGTATCCATGGACGGTGGATTGGCAGCGATTTCGAAAAATTGCTGATTCTGTTGGGGCAGTACTGATGGCAGATATTGCTCATGTAGCCGGTCTGGTTGCAGGGGGTGTTTACCCTACTCCTGTTGGGTTTGCAGATGTAATTACGTTCACAACACATAAAACATTATGTGGACCAAGGGGAGCTTGTATTCTCACTTTTGACTCTTCCATGTCAAGTAAGATAGATAAAGCTGTATTTCCTGGAGAACAAGGAGGACCGCATGTTAATATTTTTGCTGCCATGGCTGTAGCTTTTAAGTTAGCTAGAACAAACAAGTTTAAGGAACTTCAGCAGCAAATTGTTAAAAATACTGATGTATTTACACGAAAATTGGCTGAACGCGGGTTTAGAATTGCTTATGGAGGAAGCAATACTCATCTGATGAATCTCGATGTAAAATCGGTACAAGGTAAAGATGGCACCAGGTTAAATGGGGAACAGGCAGCCCGACTCCTTGATTTAGCCGGGATTGTAACAAACCGCAATACCATTCCGGGAGATAAATCAGCTCTCAACCCCACAGGTGTACGGATGGCGTCCCCCTGGGTTACTCAACGAGGATTTGAGGAAGCAGAAATGTCGCAATTAGCTGACATTGTGGCAGATGTACTTAATGGTATAGAACCATACACAATTATATCTAAAGGAAAAAGCGCCGTTCGCACAAAAATTGACTTTTGGACATTGGAAAATGCCAAATTAAGAGTCAAGGAGCTGCTTAGGTCGGCGGCGAGTGATTATTCTGTATCAAATGTTGGATACCCACATTTTTATACTTTAGATGATAATTTGAATGGGAAAGAGTGGGGAATTGTTAGGGTAAAGGGTGAAAATCAGCTTCAATTTTTAAATTATATACTTAGCTGTGATTTGTCGAAGATAAAAGATGGGGAACAATTACAAGCTGCTATCGTCATTCCTGAAAAAGAAAAGGATAAGTTTAGGAAGATTGACGTTTTTGTAAAGAAAGCTAATGAAGATGTTCTTGATCTGATTGTCTCTAGGGGTAATACTTCGCTGGTTGCAACTTGGTTAAGAGATTTATCGGATGGTTATGTGGATTTTGATAGTGAAATTATACGCAAACTGCCCGGTCTAGTAAGTGTTACCACGTTGGCTTATGAAGGAAAGATAGAATCTAGTAGTGAACCTACCATTGATTTGCAAAAACCGTACTTTATAGGAAAGCAGTATATAGTTGGTGGGCAAACAATGAGTGCTTTGCCAGTTTATCAATGGGAAGAAAAGGATAAGCCTATAAAAAGAACACCGATATATGAAGTGCATTTAAAACTTGGTGCAAGGATGATACCGTTTGCTGGTTGGGAAATGCCTGTCTGGTACAGTAGTGTAATGGAAGAACATATCGCTGTTAGGGAAGCAGCTGGTTTATTTGATGTAACACACATGGGAGTATATCAGGCAGAAGGAAAAGATGCCTGTGCCTTTTTGGATTCAGTTTGTGCAAATGATATTAGCAGCTTGAAGGTTGGAGAATCTCTCTATACCCATTTTATGAATATCAACGCAGATATTTTGGATGACTTGATGGTATATCGCAGAGCAGAGGATAAGTATCTTATTGTGGTTAATGCTGCTAATGATGATAAAAATTGGGCTTGG
>DAOUFY010000056.1:0-12246 GCA_034429745.1 Anaerolineales bacterium | reverse complement strand
ATTTTGTTATCTTTTTCATCTTTATAAGGAGGATACACTTCTTTTTCAAAAGTAACGCTCATTTGAGGAATCACAACAAATTCTATTATGTTCTTATTGAGCTGTTTTTCTGTTGCTCCTACTTGGATCACATATCTGCCCCACACAGGATTGCCCAATAACATGCCATCGTTTATATATATCCTTGCTTCTTTTTCTTGTTGTATTGTAAGTAAATCATGCTCTTCTAATTCCTTGAAGGAATACTTAACCTTATTTACTTTATTAAAAACGATGAGAAACAATTCTGAAAGCTCATAGGTGGGAAGCTTCAATAAAAGATATAGAGGCACTTCAGAATATACAGGCAAGTTTTCCACAGTAACTAAAGAAAGCTGCTTTCCACCTATCAAATACATTTCGATGTCATCTGTACCTTTGATAGGGAGGGAAATTTTTTCGTTTGTTCGCGAATCAATCAATTCAAGTGTATACACTTGAGATAAATCAGTTTCATAATAATTAAACTCATCTAACTCACCGTACAATTCATCCTTTAGCTTAACACAATTTGTCGGCATTATCTTATAATTCTTTTTAACCAACAGAATAACCTCACCTCTCGGTATCTCTTCTGTAATTAACTTATTCTTCTTCCCATACAAAAAAGCTACGCAGGGTGCATTTTTCTCAATTCCATCTATTTTCCAGCGAGATATGACCTCATTGCCGCACTTCAAGGTAAAGATGTAAAACTCACTTCGTTTATTTAAAGGAATTCCTTCGCGCTCATTCAACAAACATTGATCTTTATTATGAGGATCAGAATACCGCCTTTGATATTCCTCAAAAATGCGTTCATTATCCTTTGTCCATATCTCCAAAATGGGGTCTTCTTTTATCATTTTTACCTGCTGACTCGGCAAACAAGCACAAACTTCATTTGTTTCTGCGTCCCAGTAAATATAAGGCGTATAAGTACCTTTGCCGCTAGAATATTCAGGTATTGCTTCGAGAGTCCCTTCATTCCCAATTTTTTCTTCCCTTAATGTTTTTTCTACCAACTGCTCTTGACGCCCTTGCCACCATTGCTGGAATTGGTCTATGATTCGTTGGGGTAAATGTATATTTAACTGGTTAATATCTTTCCCCGATTTCACAGATGAATATAAAACAACACTATTGATCAGCCATTCTTTAGCTACATCCCCCCCATATAACAAAAATCTACGGATTGGTTCGTCTATACCCGCATATATGCCTTCTTGGTGTCTATGATTATCATGTGGTTCAGTCTCAATTTCTTCCAACCAATTGTTACACGTTTCTATAACGTTTTCAACTTCTGCTTTCAACTCCTCAAAAGAAACATTTGAAGCCAATTTTGAAATAACACGCGATAACTTTTTTCGAGCTTGTAAATTTCTTTCTTTCAAGTCAAGATAATTCCTTATTTTCCAAAAACCTTGTTCAATACTGTCTTTGTCAATTTTCATTAACCTTTCTTCCAATAACAACAGCTCATCTTTAAGTGAAATATATGAAGATTGAATCTCTTGCTCGAGATCTTGGAGCTTTTTAAGATCTTGTTCCACTTGCTTTAATTGCCGATCTTTTTCTTCTGCTCTCTTTATCTCCTCATTCCAGTAACTTATCCTATGTTCTAAATCACTGAGATATTCATTACTCGAAGGAAACAGCCTTCCAAGCTCACCTGTTAATTCGGTTTCATATTCAATGAGTTGTTTTCTTTCAAGATCAAGATCCACGGTTATGGAGCAAAGATTTTTTAATTCAGTAAACTTATTTATCAAATCACTTGTTTGGCTTTGTAAGCATAAATCCTCTTTTAGGGGCAATATGCCCTTCATTTTATCTAACTCATCTTTTATTTCTTCTAACTTCTTTGACAAACGGTCAGTTTCTTGAGCAAGGTTTTCTGCTTCTCTTTTATCGAGGATATGTTGCCTTATCAAAAAAATTCTCTTTAACAGCGAAAAAAGCCAGTTAAGCACCGGATGATATTTATTTGATTGAAAACGGCTGTTTAAGTAATGCAAGTATGTGAGCTTACGCTCGTATTCAGCTAAGTTTTCTTTATATTTTATCAACTTCTGAATATACTCTTCAATAGGAAAGCCAATCACATCTTTTTCAAAGCTTTTGTTCCATGTTTCCTCTGAGAAATGCTTCCAAAGGGTATTAATCTGAGATATGCACCTTTCTATTTCTGCTTGATGGTTATTAATCCGATTAGAGTATGCTCGCAGTTTTTCAATCTTTTCTACTATATTTGACTTTTGCTTTGCAAGAGCAGATTGTTGTTCTAATAACCCTTTTTGATCTTCTGCAGCTTGTTTCTTTTTTTGTAGAATGGCTAGTTCTTGTTCTTTATCTCTTATCTGATGTGTCAACCTATCATATTGATCACTGGCATTCTCCAAACCAGCATATAAGTCCGCCTGAGCTATTTGTTCTTTTTCACTCTCCAGGTAATTCGTTAAATACTTTAAATACTCTTTTATCTTTTTCTTGTAATAAATTTTGCTTGATTGGCCTCTTTCCGTGGAAAGAAAATTGCGTCTGATTTCATTGCGCCTTCTTTTTTCCTCGAGATGCTTTGTAATGATTTCTGCACAAACAAGTTCTCCATACTTATCGGTTAATGGAACTACAATTTTTTCAAAGTATTCCGCAACGCAAACGTTAGGCAAACATGAATGAGCAAGAATAGGCGTTACATATCGTAAACCCTCTTCTTCGTCAAATAATGGTAAACGATTTTGCCTCAGAAACCATAAGAAAAATTCACCCCAATCTTTTTCGTATTTATATGACAATTGGATCTCAATAGCTTTTTCAAGATTTATCCAAAACTTTTCCTTGTCGTAATATACACCACCTATACATACCAGAAAACAAGCAAAGGAAAAAGGAAAATACCTTGTTAATATTTCTGTTCCTTTGTCAATATTAGGCTTTATATATCGCTTTACTAATTCGATTAACCGTTGAACGTCATTGTTTGTAAAAGGAAGCTCACCCAACAACTTAACAAACTTTATCTTCTCAGCAATGAAATTATCGTAATCGCTTTCATCATCTAATTGCTCTAACATAATATTTTACCTTTGACAATTTACTGTTATATAAAATATTACAAGAATTAATAAATGATTATGTATATGTAATAGTATAGTCTATATTAATTAATAATTCAATCCTTTTTTTCATGATATTTATTTCTCCCTTAATTTAATTGCCTAAGACTTTTTTCAACAATATCATTATTTGTTCCACAATTCTCATTATATGATCACGCCCTTATTTTCTACAATGATATTATTTAATGTTATAACATTATAATATTTTTCATGAATTGACATTATTTTTGCATTCGCTTATAATGATAGTAATTTTCACGACCCTTTTCGAGAAGGAGGAAATCCAACTATGAAGGTTTCTCTGCGCCTAAAAATTATTGGCATCTTTTTTGTCGTCATTGGGTTGATGGGCATTAGCTTGCTCTCCGCTTACCACGCTCTGCGAACAGAGCGAGCCTCTTTAGAAGAAATGCATCGAGCGTATTCTATTCGGACTGCGATCCGCGATATCCGAACTAACTTTATCAGCATGCAAGCGGCAGTGCGCGCTTTTGCTCTGCGCGGCTATTTGGATTCCTTAGCCCCTTATGAAGATGGAAAGAAACAGATCGCCCAGCTGCTGAATGATTTGCGCAATCAAACAGCTAAAGACCCAGAACAGCAACAGCAATGGGACAAAATCGAACAAAATATCAAAGCTTGGGATAACGAGCTAGCAGTTAAGGTTATTGACACGCGCCAAAAAATCAACATTGGCAAAGCTACGATGGAAGATTTGTATGGCATTTACAAATCCGAAAAGATGCTTACTTCGATCAACGCTGTCAACATTACCATTGATGAAATAGACCATCAGCTAACTACTCAGCTTGAAGCGACCGAAAAGCGCCTCATGCAGGTATCTATACAGACTGAACAAATCATGTTGGTCGGCAGTGCAATAGCTATCGTGTTAGGGATCATCCTTATCTTGGCATTTGCCCGCAGTCTGCATCATGCCATTAACCTTACCGCTGCCACCGCCAAGCAGATTGCCACCAAGGATATGCAGAGTCTGGTTTCAGCTTTTGAAGCTCTCGCCGGTGGTGACTTGACTCAAGAGGTCGAATTTCAAACCCAGCCTCAATCTTACCGCGCCAACGATGAGCTTGGGGAAATGGTCAATAGCCTCAACCAAATGATTCAAGCTCTGCGCAGCAGCGGGGAAGCCTTCGCCAGCACGTTAACCAACCTGCGGCAGAAGCTCATGATCGTGCAAGATAATGCAGCTCATTTGCAGCAATCATCCAATCAACTTGCCCAAAGTTCCACTCATACTGAAGAAGCCGTTACGCAAGTATCAAGCACAATTCAGCAAATTGCACTTGGCGTCAGCCAGCAAAATGAAAGCATAAGCCAAACCACCCAAGCCATAGAAATGCTGACTCGCGCCATCGAAGCTGTTGCCAATGGAGCCCAAGGGCAAGCGAGGGCAATTTCCGAAGCAGTTGAAGCGATGCAGCAACTGTCTCAAGCTGTTACCGGCATTCGCCAAGGGGCTCAAACTCAACTCGATTCAGTGCAGAGCAACGCAGCAGATGTACAAGTGGTAACCGCCAAAGCAAAAGAGCTGCTTGCCAACGCCTACACCCAAAGCAAAGCTCTGCAAGAAGCCGCCCAAGGATCAGAAGCACTCGCTCAAGCATTTGAACAGGTATCTCAAGCCGTCAACGCAATAGCCCAACAAGCACTTCAAAACTCACAAGCAGCACAGGCAGGCACCCAAGTTGCTACCCAAACCAATCAAAGCGTTCTGCAAGTCAGCAATGCTACTTCAGCTTTAGCCCAGCAATTGTCAGTGATGAGTCAACGCGCTGAACAAATCGGTATCATTACAACGACTATTGAAGATATTGCTTCTCAAACGAATCTGCTTGCTCTCAACGCAGCCATTGAAGCAGCCCGCGCCGGCGAACATGGACGCGGCTTTGCAGTTGTTGCAGATGAAGTGCGCAAGTTAGCTGAAAAATCTTCATTAGCTGTTTCTGAAATCAGCAGCATTCTCTCTCAAATCCAGCAAGGAGCTCAAGAATCGCTGCGAGCGATGGAAGCAGCTCAAAAAGAGCTTGTTGAAGCTACTCAAGCCGCCCAGCAAGCAGAAAACACCTTCAATGGCATCGCCCAGCGCGCCCAAATCGCTGCCCAAGAGACTCAAAAAGTTAATCAAGGTTTAGAAATTGTATCCCAAGCTCGTTCATCTCTTGGACAAACGATAAAAATAGCTGCCCAAATCACCGAAGACAATCGCCGTTTCACTGAAGAAGTAGCGCACCTTAATGAAGTCATCAGCAACCGCATGCAGACGGTAAATCAAATAGCTCAGGAAAACATTGTTCGCGCCGAAGAGATTGCCCAACTGAATAATGACATTGTGGAGCAAATGAACAACATCTCAGCTATCGTTAAAGAGACCGCCGCAAACAGTGAAGAGATGAGTGCCAGCGCCACTAAGGTCTTTTCTATGATGGAAAACATCGCCAGCGTCAGTGAAGAGAACAGCGCTTCAATCGAAGAAGTCTCAGCTACCACAGAAGAAATCAATGCTCAAGTTGCAGAAGTTGCTGCCTCAAGCCAAGAACAAGCCCAAATAGCTCAAGAATTGGAAGCAGTGGTAAAGACATTCAAGCTCTCTGCAGAAGGTTTTCAGGGATAAATCACAGGATCGAAAATAAAGATTATCAAGTCGTCATTCATTTACTCAATAAATTTTCATTTTTCCTTCCGAAAGGTATTGCTTGAAAAAGAAAAACCTTGTAAAATTAAGGAAAGGTAGCTTTTGGAGGGTAATCTAACAACTTTCTCAGTAAAGAGGGCATCGAACATGGACTTAATCAAGATCTCTGGAAATTCTCGTACTTCTGCTGCAGCTGGTGCAATAGCTGGTGTCATTCGGGAGAATCAAGTCGCCGAAGTTCAAGCCATTGGAGCGCAAGCCGTTAATCAAGCCGTAAAAGCTTTAGCGCTCGCAAAAAGGTATTTGCAGAGAGATGGCATTCAGATCGTTACTACGCCGGAATTCGTTGATATCAACATTGATGACAAGGTGCGAACTGCCATACGTTTCACGGTAGAAAACCGGGAAAACATCGCTCAAAGCAAAACCTAACAACACTTACTCCAGCATTCATTGCTGAAGGGAACCTTAGCCTTTCCCTTTCCTGCAATGCAGGAAAGGGAAGGGATTTCTTGTTTATTGCTATCAACAATACAGCCTAGATGACTAGGTTAAATAAGGGTATCAGTTAATGCATTATGATTGGTTGGAATAAAAAATTGGCTGTCATTTTCATCTTTGGGTTTTTTACCGGCGGAATGGCTTTTTTGCATCATACCCGAGGAATAGAAAATGCTCTAGCTATTCACAGACAACCCCATGCTGCCTATTCCGACAGAAAGAATGACAGCAATAATTTTTTTTCACCCACATCCTCCCCTAGCAGTATGCCAACCACAGTCTCACCAACTGCTGCCCACACTTTAACCTTGCCAACGCCAACAAGTACACCTGAGGTTCCCCCAACAGCTCCTGCATGTATGGAAAATGGCGGGCGGATAGAGAAAACATCTATTAACGATGGACGGCTTAGCCTGCCTATGGAAGTACGGGTTTATATTCCGCCCTGTTACGATGAAGAAACATCCCGGCGTTACCCCGTTCTTTACCTCATCCACGGACAAAATTTCACCGAAGATCAATGGGAACGCTTGGGCGCGACCAAAAAAGCCGATCAGCTCATTGCCGAGCAGCGCTGCCCGCCTTTTCTGATCGTTATGCCGCGCGACCGTTTATGGACTAGCCCGCGTGAAAGTCCTTTTGGGGCAGTGTTCATGGAAAAGCTGATCCCTTATATAGATAGCACCTACCGCACAAAAACCGAACGCCAGTACCGTGCTATTGGTGGTTTATCGCGCGGCGGTGCATGGGCAATGCACCTTGGCATATCTCAATGGCAGTATTTTGGAGCGATTGGCTCACACAGTTCTTTTTACTTCTATGGAGAGGAATATCAAACCAAGCACTGGTTTAAGCAAATTCCTATCGAATCTATCCCGCGCATTTTTGTTGATATTGGACGGGATGACTTCCTGAGAAAACCAAACAACCAGCTTGAAGAGCTGCTCTTGCAATTTCACATACCCCACGAATGGTATATTTACCCAGGCCGGCACGAAGAGAGTTATTGGCAAGCCCATCTAGAACAATACCTTTTATGGTACACCGCCGCTTGGTAATTCTGGTATAATAGTGCCCATGAGCCTATCAATCCAAGAAGTTGAACATATTGCTGAATTAGCGCGTCTTTCCTTAACTGACGCGGAAAAAGAAATGTACCGTCAGCAGCTTTCTGCTGTATTGGATTATTTCAAAGATCTTCAACAAGTAGATACCAGTCATATCTCCCCTACGTTTCGAATATCTCACCAAAATTTTCAAAGCCGATTGAGAGCTGATGAAGTCAAACCTTCATTGGCATGGGAAGCCCTGCAGCGCAACGCTCCGCAGGAAGAAAACCGCCAATATCGCGTACCCCCAGTTTTAGACTATGAAGGTTAACGCTGCATGAACAATGAACTGACAACACTTACCCTTACCGAAGCCGCCAACGCGCTGCGCGAACACAAGACCACAAGCGTTGAATTGGTTCAAGCGTATCTTGAACAAATACAAGAACTTGATAATCGCTTGCACGCTTACTTGCACATCAACGAGCGTGCTTTAGCTCAAGCCGAACAAGCGGATAAACAGCTGAAGTCATCATCTGCATCCAACTTACCGCCTTTGCTTGGGCTGCCTATTGCCGTAAAAGATGTTCTTTCAGTTGCAGATATGCCGGCTACTGCAGGCTCACGCATTCTTGAGGGATATATTCCGCCCTTTCATGCCACCGCAGTAGAGCGGCTGTGCCAAGCAGGTGCGATTATTTTAGGCAAAACGAATACAGATGAGTTTGCTATGGGTTCATCCACCGAAAATTCAGGATATGGAGTTACCCACAACCCATGGGACCTCCAGCGAGTGCCCGGTGGTTCTTCCGGCGGCAGCGCAGCAGCCGTTGCGGCGCGTTTGGCACCTGCAGCACTAGGAACAGATACCGGCGGCAGTGTCCGTCAGCCGGCGGCCTTCTGCGGAGTCTGCGGACTAAAACCAACCTATGGGCGGGTATCGCGTTATGGGCTAATTGCTTACGGCTCTTCATTAGATTGCGTCGGCGCCTTTGCACGCGATGTGCGCGATATCGCTTTGCTGCTTTCTGTAATGGCTGGCTATGATGAAAAAGATGCAACCAGTGCACCGATTGATGCTCCTTCCATCACTTTTGAAAACCCGCAGCTTTCTTTGCCATCTCCCTTGCGCATTGGTGTACCTGAGGAATATTTCATCGAAGGCATGCAGCCCGAAGTGGAAAATGGAGTGCGTGAAGCCATCCGTGTCTTTGAAAAGCTTGGCGCAAAAATCATACCTATCCATCTAGTGCACACCCGATATGCGGTGCCTGCCTATTACCTCATTTCTACCGCAGAAGCCTCAGCTAACCTAGCTCGCTTTGATGGAATTCGCTACGGAGCGCGCAGCGAAGCTGAACAAATGTGGGAAGTCTTTCGGGCTACGCGCGGCGGCAAATTCGGAGCTGAAGTAAAACGACGCATTATGCTTGGCACATACGCCCTCTCCGCCGGCTATTATGACGCTTATTATGGACAAGCTCAAAAAGTACGTACGCTGATTAAGCAGGATTTTGATCAAGCTTTTGAAAAAGTGGATCTCATTGCAGCGCCGGTTACTCCAACAACTGCATTTCGTATTGGTGAGCATACCAACGATCCATTAGCTATGTACTTAGAAGATGTCTTCACTTTGCCAGCAAACCTAGCTGGTGTTCCTGGCTTAAGCTTTCCAGTCGGTTTTGATAAAGAAAACCTGCCGATTGGCATGCAATTGATGGCAGCCCATTTTCGAGAAGACCTTCTTTTACTGGCAGCTTACTTTTTCCAGCAGCATACTGAGTGGCATAAAGCAAAGCCCCCACTGTAGAAAACCATTATCCACCCTAGTACTTACCAATGACACACCCTATTCCACCCCATGAAGTATTTGTGGGACGGCTAACCCAACAATACGTTCTGCTTCCCAACGGTGAGCATCGCCTTGAAGCGCCTGGCGGCAACGCATTATATGCTCTGGCAGGTTATCTTTTATGGCAGATGCAGCCTCCGCCCGGCTTAGTTGCCCGAGTAGGCGTAAATTACCCCCCGGCTTGGATTGAGGAGATCCGGCAGCACGGAATAGATACTCAGGGAATTATCATTGAAGAAGAAACCCTTGACCTGCGCGAATTTATTGCCTATCCAAGTTTGCAAAACCGGGTTACTGACCAACCGCTGGCTCATTTCTCTCGGTTAGGTCTGCCTTTTCCCAAATCGCTCCACGGCTATCAAGATCGGTCCAAAGCGCTTGACAGCTTATCCACTCCCACCAATTTCACCATCAAAAAAACAGATATTCCCGAAAGCTATTGGAACGCCGGTGCTTTTCACCTTGCGCCAATAGATTACCTAACGCACAGCTTAATCCCCGCCGCCCTGCGTCAAAAAAACATCTCCATCATCACTGTTGATCCCTCGCCGGGGTACATGAAGGCAGAATTCTGGCAACACATTCCTGCACTGGTGAATGGGCTTACCGCCTTTTTACCTTCCGAAGAAGAGCTGCGTTCCCTATTCCACACTCGCAGCAGTGATTTGCGCGAAATGGCAGAAGCTATCGCTTCCTTCGGCTGCGAACTCATCATCATCAAGCGCGGCCTAGGAGGACAGCTATTATACGACAACCTCAGCCACAGTTTCTGGGAATTGCCCGCCTACCCAAACACTGTTATTGACCCCAGCGGCGCCGGCTCTTCTTTTTGCGGTGGTTTCTTGGCAGGATACCGCTTAACATACGACCCCGTTGAAGCTTTGCTCTACGGCAATATCTCTGCTTCGTTCACCGTTGAAGGGTTAGATATCTGGTACCCTCTCGATGCGTTGCCCCTTCTTGCTCAGCGGCGATTAGAAGTTATGCGCGATCTGCTGCAAAAACTGTAATCATAGCATCTCTAGCAGCATTTTCGATAAGCTGCAGCATAAGAGGGGAGCAAAAGTCTTACGGCTTGAGAGCCATTTCGCTTCTCACAGCGAAAACCGCGCTGCTGTTACGCTAGTCCAAATAAAAACACCAGAATTGCTTTTTGGGCATGCAGGCGGTTATGCGCTTGAGGGAAGATGCGCGAATGACTGCCATCCGCTACCTCATCTGTCAACTCTTGTCCGCGGTGGGCTGGCAAGCAGTGCATGACGATAACATCTTTTGCTGCCTCACTCACTAAAGCTGCATTCACCTGATAGGGAGGAAACACTTTTTCGCGTTCTTTAGCTTCTTCTTCCTGCCCCATGCTCGTCCATGTGTCGGTATAAATCACTTGGGCGCCTTTCACCGCTTCATGAGGATCAGTAAGAAAGCGCAACTGACTTCCGCTTTCAGCGGCGATTTGCTTGCCTAATTCAACAACTTTTAGCGGCAATTCATAACCTTTCGGCGATGCTATGCTGAAATTAGCCCCCAACTTGGCGCAGATATGCAGTAAAGAAGTGGCTACATTGTTGCCATCTCCTACAAAAGCAACGTTGACGCCTTTCAGACTGCCAAATTCTTCCTGAATGGTAAGGGCGTCTGCCATAGCCTGACAGGGATGATTGTAATCGCTTAAGCCGTTGATAACCGGAATCGATGCCCAACGCGCCAGTTCTACGACATGCTCATGTTCAAACACACGCGCCATGATCGCTTCAACATACCCCGACATCACCCGGGCAATATCAGAAATGGCTTCGCGCTTGCCCAACCCAATTTCATTGGGAGAAAGATAAAGCGCATCGCCCCCCAAATGACGCATCGCCATATCAAAAGAAACGCGTGTTCTCAAGCTCGGTTTTTGAAAGATCATTCCCAACACTTTGCCTTTTAGCAGCGGTTTGTTGCCGCCAGCTTTGTGCTCGGCTTTAAGCTTCACTGCCAAATCCAACATGCCTTGTAATTCCTGCGCGGAGTAATCAACAATTGCAATAAAATCTTTTTTCATACCTTTTTCGCCAAAGCGCACTCCCTTCCGTAGGTTTGATTTACTATAAGGGCAACACGAAAGCCGCCCCTAGAGACAAAATTATATCACACATCTCATCAATACTCTTGCTTATTCTTTACAAAGTCTCCCTATTTTTATGATATAATGTGCATAAGCCAAGCGGTTTGCTTTATGAAAAAGACAGCCATTTGGGATTCATCGGAAACTTTACTACCATATTTTGTTATTGAGGAATTAGGAGGATTATCATGGAGTTTGGTCAGGCTTTTTCTTTTGCTTTTCAAGATCAAGAATGGATGAAAAAACTTGGGTTGGCGGGCGTCATTCTGCTTATCCCCATTGTAGGCTGGTTGGCTGTCAGTGGCTGGATGATTGAGATCACCCGCCGCGTCATCCGCCGCGAGGGAGAACTTCTGCCGGATTGGAGTAACTTTGGCAAGTACATTGTTGATGGACTGCTGCTGATGATTATTGGGTTTATTTACACCCTGCCGGCAAACCTCATCAACGGGATCATGCAAGGAGCAAACATTTTTCTACAAACCACATTACAAAACGGTGATTCAAGCGATGCCATGCTGCCCATTATGACCGGTGTGCTGATCTGCGGCGGCTGTGCAGCATTTATCCTTGCCATTTTAGCCGCATTTATTATACCCGCAGCTTATGCAAATTTCGCTGTCAAAAGCAGCTTTGGCGCAGCCTTCAGTCTTGGTGAAATCTTTGGCTTAATTAAAGCAGCGCCGGGAGCTTATGCGCTTGTTCTTTTAGGATCAATCCTTGCTGGATTTATCGGTATGCTGGGTATAATAGCTTGTGTTATTGGTGTAATTTTCACTATGGCTTATGCTTCTGCCATTATGGGAAACCTATACGGTCAAGCTTACAACGCAGCTACCAGAGCATCTTATTCAGCGGTTGAGTAGCTGTTTCCGAACAAATTAGCATATAAGAAAACACTTGCTCATCCGTATGCCGCAATTCACCCATAAAGAACGACT
>DAOUFY010000055.1:0-8254 GCA_034429745.1 Anaerolineales bacterium | reverse complement strand
GCAAGTGTATTGGATGTCATCAATCGTGCAGTAAGCATGCTTTATTAAGGTATGAGGTGATCCATGCAATTTCCGATCCTTAGTTTTATTGTATTTACACCCATTCTAGCTGCGGTGATCATTTTCCTCATCCCCAGCGATCGCAAAAACGAGGTGCGCGTTACAGCATTGGCGGCCTCAATTTTTGCATTGATACTTTCATTGTGGATGTATTTCTCCTATGCAGTCTCTAAAGGGGGCTATCAATTTGTAGAGAAGATAGATTGGCTGCCAATGATGGGCATATCCTATCACGTGGGAGTAGATGGCTTGACAGCTCCCTTAGTTTTGCTTACCGGCATTGTCATGTTCACAGGGGTGTTGATCTCATGGAACAATGATGATCGCCCGCGTGAATTTTTTGCCTTTTTATTTATTCTTGCCACAGGAGTTTTTGGCGTTTTCGTATCGTTGGATTTATTTTTGCTGTTTTTCTTTTATGAAATTGCTGTTTTCCCAATGTACTTGCTCATAGGCATTTGGGGCTGGAAAGAAACGCGTGAATATGCTGCAATGAAGCTGACGTTGTATTTGTTTGTCGGCTCGGTTGTTTCATTAGTTGGCGCATTAGCGATGGTATTTCAGGCAGCTCAGTCTTTGGGCAAGCCCACCTTTGACATGCTAGAGCTTGAAGCAGCCGGCTTTTCAACGCTTTTCCAGCAAATATGGTTTCCCTTTGTGTTTCTTGGGTTTGCTGTGCTGGGCGGTATTTTCCCATTTCACAACTGGAGCCCCGATGGCCATGTGGCTGCTCCGACTGCGGTTTCCATGTTCCATGCGGGTGTTCTTATGAAATTAGGCGCTTTTGCGGCGTTGCGGGTTGGCATTATGCTGTTACCTGAAGGCGCGAAAACACACATGAGTTGGATTATTCTGCTGGCATTGGTTAACGTAGTCTATGGGGCGTTTATTGCATCAGTGCAAAAAGATTTCAAGTACGTTATTGGATTTTCCTCTGTTTCTCATATGGGATTGGTTATGATGGGGTTTGCTACCCTTAACAAACAAGGTTTGCTGGGAGCTGGTTTGCAAATGTTTTCGCATGGTGTGATGACAGCTCTATTCTTTGCTGTTGTTGGCATGGTGTATGATCAAGTGCACACCCGGGATATTCCAAAACTGGGCGGGTTTGCCAGTGTAATGCCCTGGGCAATGGTGGGCTTTACTATTGCGGGTTTGGTTTCAATGGGAATGCCCGGTTTTTCTGGGTTTGTGGCAGAGTTTCCCATTTTTATGGGGGTATGGCAAACTAAACCGTTAATAGCCATTATAGCTTCGATCTCAATTGTTATCACTGCTTCGTATATTATCCGCGTTATTCGTAACGTGTTCTTCGGAAAATTACCGCAGGAGTATGCGGGTCATGTAAGTGATATAACCGTACTGGATAAAATTGCCTTATTCGTTTTATGTGCTTTTATGGTTGCTTTGGGAACCTATCCTTCATGGATGGCTCCGATGGTTGAATCGGGTGTGAATAATATACTGCGCCTATTGGGAGGTGCATAAGTGAATGCGACAATTATGGAATCATTACTAGCTATTTTACCTGAACTACTCGTGCTTATATTAATAGGAGTTGTGTTGCTGCTTGATTCAATCGGTAGCAGTAAGAGCAAGCGTAACTTAGGTTGGGTAACCTTTGGCGGTTTAATGCTGATTATTCTTATCAGCATAATAGTAGTTGCACCTCCAGAGAAAGGTTATACAACCTGGGGCGGCTTGATTAGCTATGATTTCACTGGGTTTATCTTCAAGCTGCTCTTCTTGTTTGGAGCTGCGGTAACTGTATTGCTGGCAATGGACATTGAGGCTTTGGGGAATAGAGGTGAGTTTTATTCTCTGTTGCTTGTTTCAGTGATTGGCATGATGCTTATGGTATGCTCGTATGATTTGATCATGCTGTTTTTAGCTATTGAGACGACGTCTATCCCCTTATATATTTTGGCTGGCTTCTTCTATCGCGATGAACGCTCGGTAGAAGCTGGGTTTAAATATTTGTTTTTTGGTGCTGTGATGTCAGCAATCATGCTTTATGGGTTTAGCTTGATCTATGGGTTTGGAGGCACGACCAATTTCTCTGACTTATCCCTAAAATTGCAATTTGGAACCTTGCCTTTATCCTTATCCTTAGGCAGTATGCTGCTGATATTGGTGGGGTTTGCCTTTAAGACATCCCTTGTGCCTTTGCATTTTTGGGCACCGGATGTATATGAAGGTGCACCTACACCTGTAGCTGGTTATCTATCTACGGCTTCCAAAGCAGCCGGCTTTATTGTGCTGATGCGAGTTTTCTATACCCTTTTTGCTCAAGCCGGGTTTAATTGGTCGCTTATTATCGCGGTGATGGCTGTATTTACCATGACAATTGGCAACTTTTTAGCTTTAGCTCAACGAAATATCAAGCGGCTGCTGGCGTATTCTTCTATTGCCCATGCCGGCTATGCGTTGATTGGAGCAGTTATGATGACAGAATTAGGAATTGCCAGTGTCATCTTTTATTTAGGAGTGTATTTGGTTACTAACCTGGCAGCGTTTGGAATGGCGGCGGTTTTCAGTCGAGTGGTTGGCTCGGATGAATTACAATCCTATGCTGGATTAAGTCGTCGCTCACCCTTGCTAGCGCTCGTAGGCTTAATCAGCTTTCTTTCTTTGGCTGGCATGCCGCCTTTTGGTGGTTTTGTTGCAAAGGTATGGGTCTTTGCAGCTGCTATTCAAGGAGGATGGCTCTGGTTGGCTGTAATCGGTGTGCTTAATTCAATCGTAGGTCTGTACTACTATTTGCGAGTGTTAAATGTCATTTATCATTATCGCTCCGAGGAGACAGAAAACCTGCCTTTGCCAGTGCCAACGCCGCAAAAAATTGCTCTTGCTATATTGTCCATTGGGATAATTTTGCTTGGCATTATCTTTACACCATTCCTTAATATGAGTGTTTTGGCAGGCAGCGGCTGGTTTTAAACAAATTGTTGACGCCTCTATTGAGCTATGATAAAATCAGCGCATGTTTGAGAAGCAGGAAAATGATCAACAATCCAAACAAGCCTTATCAGTTATCAATCTGGTATTAACGCTTACAGGGCAAATTGGATGTTTAACCCTGCTTATTCTCATAGCAGCAGCATTTTTAGGGAGATGGCTGGATCAAACATATAACACAGGCCGAACAATTACACTGTGGTTGATATTGGGCAGTTTGCCCTTGACATTGCTTGTGATGTATGGACTAGTGAGATTAACTTTAAAAAAAGTGAATCCGATGCAAAATACGGGAGAGCAAGAGAAAGACACTGTCATCAAAGAAAAGGAGGAATAAACAGTGGAAGAACAGCCAAAAAAATGGCGTTGGGGTAAGTTTCGCTGGATATTATTAGCTGTCATCATCATCCAAATATTTGTCAGCCGCTGGGTACCGCCGATGATGCCACATATTCAAGTGGCGCCGGAAGTGGTAACAACATGGAATGGATTTGGGATAACAAATACGCTCATAGCAACACTGATAGCTGATGTTGTTGTTCTGTTAATTGCTTTTGCTGTCTATCGCAAGGCGAAGAGCGGTGATCTTGTGCCACGCGGCATTACAGGTGTTGTCGAGGGCATGATTGAAATGATTTACAATCAAACAGAACAAACAGCCGGTAAATGGGCAAAACTCATTTTCCCGTGGTTTGCAACAATCACTCTCTTGGTTTTGGTAGCTAACTGGATGGAATTGCTGCCGGGCGTAGATAGCATCGGGGTATTCAATAAAGAACACTTGGTGCATTCATTGGAAGAAAAAGGAATACATAACCCAGAAGAGGAAATTGCTAAGAAATGCCAATTTAATGAAATTTATCATGGGGTTATTTCTGTTACAGGAGCCAAAGAGTGTGCTAAGACGATCGTACCTTTTGTTCGAGTAGCTTCCACAGATCTTAACTTTACTGCGGCGCTGGCTCTAATCTCAGTATTTATGACACAAGTCATTGGAGTTAAAGCCCAAGGAATTAAATACTTTACTAAGTTTTTCAATACAGCTACATTATGGAAAAAGCCAGCCTTTGGAACAATCGACTTTTTGGTAGGTATATTAGAAATCATTTCGGAATTTTCAAAAATATTATCGTTCTCTTTCCGTCTCTTTGGTAATATCTTTGCGGGAAGTGTGCTGCTATTTGTTATTGGAGCATTAGTGCCGGTGTTTGTACAATCAGGCATGTTAGTGTTTGAATTTGCGATTGGTATGATTCAAGCCATTGTCTTTGGTATGCTTACGATGGTATTTATGACAATGGCAACCCAAGGGCATGGCTCTGAAGAGCATAATTGATAATGAGAAATCTTTGATTTTTGTAATTAGGAGGCACGTAGTAAAATGAATGTTGATGCTGCAAAATTAATCGGTGCAGGACTTTCGATGATCGGAACAATTGGAGCCGGTGTTGGCATCGGTCTCGTAGTAAGCGGAGCAGTTCAAGGTATGGCAAGAAACCCTGGTTATTCAGGCAACCTTTTAACGAATATGATCCTTGGAATTGCCTTCTGCGAAGCAATGGCTATTTATTGTCTCGTTATTGCATTTCTGATCTTATTCGTTTTTTAAACCAAAGAGAGGGGTGGAAAATTGGAAGCGCTAGGAATAAACTCTGGGTATCTTCTGGTTCAGATTCTAAACTTTATCATCCTGTTTTTAGTATTAAAGCGCTGGGTCTATGATCCTTTGCTGAATGTATTAACCAAGCGGCGTCAAACAATTGCCGAAGGATTGGAAAATGCACGCATTGCGGCAGAACAGCGTGCCAACGCTGAGCAGGAAGCTGCGAAAATTATTACGGAAGCACAGGCAAAAGCTGCGGAAATTGTGCGCGAAGCTACCACCCGCGCTGATGCTTCTGCACAAGATATAAAGAACAATGCCGAAGCAGAGGCACAAAAAATTATTGAACTTGCCCGCGTTGAAGCAGAAAAGGAAAAAGCTTCAATGTTGGAAAAAATGCGCCCACAAATCGTCTCTTTAGCGATTGCTGCTACACAAAAATTACTTGGTGAGGCTTTGGATGAGAAAAGACAGCATGCTTTATTAAAGGAGTTTTTCTCGGGCGTAAAAGAAAGCAAAATTGTCTTTCTTGATGAAAAAGAGGTGTTGGAGGGCGAAACGGAAGTTATCAGTGCCTTGCCTCTAACAGAAGATGAACAGGAAGCCATTAAAAATGACCTGCTCAAAAAAGGAAGCCGTACAGTAAACTTCCGAATAGACCCTGGAATTTTAGGGGGATTGGTTATTAAAGCAGGCAGCAAATTGCTTGATAATTCAATGGCGGGTAAGCTTGAAGCGTTACGTCATGAATTATCAAATTAAAGCAGTCTCATACTAACTGAAAAGATAGATCCCTGTGGTTCGTTGTTACAGACGTTGATGCGCCCTTGGTGCGCATCAACGACTAATTTGCAAAACGCCAAACCTAAGCCTATTTGGGTTACTCCTCTGTTTTTCTTCAGGTTGATAATTTCATATTTGTTGAATATTTTTTCACGGTATTCCTCGGGAATACCGGGTCCTTCATCTGCAACACATATTTTTACCCATGGGACGCCCTCTTCATGGTATTTGAGGGTGTAAATGCTAACCGATGTGTGGGGATGAGTGTATTTAATAGCGTTTGATACTAAGTTGTCAAGCACCCGCGCAAAAAGCGATTGATCCACTTCAATAACGGTAGGCTCTTCTGGTATTGCGATTTCGAGCTGCAAATGCCTAGCAGCAGCAATTGGAGCGTGATTTTGACGAATTTCCTCTAATAAGCTGGCTACATCTGTTGGCTGCAACGATAATGCTAAATGGTTTTCTTCCATCTTGGCAAGCAGCAGCATGTCATTCATTTGGTTGTTTAGCCGGTTAGCTTGAATTTGTATTTTTTCAGCCCAGCGTTTTTCCATTTCATTTAAGTCAGCGTGCAATAGGTTTTCACATGCACTCATAATAATCATCAATGGTGAGCGTATATCATGTATCAGCATGTTTTCCAGGTCATCCCTAAAGCGGATAAATTCTTCCAGCTCATCGTATTGATGTTTAATTCGCAGCAGCGATTTTACCCGAGCCCGCAGCTCCAAGCTGTCAACCGGCTTAGGAAGAAAATCATCTGCACCCGCTTCAAGACTTTGATATAGATCTTGCTTAGTATCCAAAGCGGTAATAATGATGATTGGGGTATGATTCCATTGTGGATTCGACCGAATCTGACGACAAACTTCTATTCCATCCATGTCTGGCATCATAATATCCAGAAGGATGACGTCCGGGGAAAACTCATTAAGGCATTGCAGCCCTTCATTGCCGTTTTTAGCATGAATGATAGCGTAGCCGTCTAAAGAAAGAATAGCTTCAAGAGAGGCTCTTACATTATCTTCATCGTCAATAAGCAATAAAGTGCTTTCTTTGAATAATTTCATATATGGAAATGCTCCCGTTGAATATGTATGAAAATGTGTGCTGTAACTGACAATGATGGTGGATAAAATATACAAAATATTTATTGATATTTTATCGTAAAGGCGTTATACTTAAAAAAAGCTTCTCTCGAATATATCGTTAATAAGATTGTAAATTGCTTATATGGATTATTATACCAAAAAAAGTTACTTTCTTAATTATCATTAATGATGTTTTTTCTTACATAATATTTTGTATTAATTGTTGAATATTATCATCTACATATATATTATCATTTTCGTTTTGCATACCTGAAAAATTCGAAACAGCGATCTTTTTCCTAAAAATACCGTAAGTTTGCTGTATTGTTTTTTCCTGATGTGCAATACAATAGAGAAATGAAAATGTAAAAACCCATAGAAAAATTATAAAAACTCTATGGCTAAGAATATGATATTGACATTAAACCCATAATTTGTTGGTGTAACATATTTTCTGTAAATTGCTGAACCTTAACAAAAACGGTGAGTCAGAAGTATCCTTAAGGTTAACCACAACTAAAAAAGGAGACTAGAAATGACTCACCAAAAAGATTATAACCTATCTGCAGAGATAATTGAAGAGCTTTTACACAACGGACTGGATGCATTACCGGAAATGGTGCGGGTGCTGCTTAACAGCGCCATGCAGGCGGAAAGATCCAGATATCTGCAAGCTGGAGAATACAAACGCAGCGCAGAACGGAAAGGGCATGCCAACGGATACAAACCGAAGACGGTGCGAACCCGCCTGGGCAAGATCACCTTTGCCATACCCCAGGTACGAGAAGGGGGTTTCTATCCCTCCGCACTTGAGAAGGGACTGCGTAGTGAACGGGCATTGAACATGACCTTGGCAGAGATGTATGTGCAGGGGGTCTCCACTCGCAAGGTGAAAGCTGTCACAGAGGAGTTGTGCGGTTTTGAGATCTCGGCGACGCAAGTAAGCCGTGCCGCAGCACAATTGGATGCGATCTTGCAGGAATGGCGTGAACGGACGCTGGGTGAAATCACCTACCTCTTTCTTGATGCCCGCTACGAGAAGGTGCGGGAAGCCGGTCAGGTGCGGGATGCAGCTGTTTTGGTGGCTTCTGGCATCACACCACAGGGTGAAAGGCAGGTTCTAGGCATATCTGTGTCGCTCAGTGAGCATGAAACCCACTGGCGAACCTTTCTGCAGAGTCTCAAAGACCGCGGCATGCATGGCGTCAAGCTGGTGATTAGCGATGATCACAGCGGTTTGGGAGCAGCCAGGAGAGCCGTTTTGGGCAGTGTGCCATGGCAGCGCTGCCAGTTCCACTTGCAGCAAAATGCTGGAGCCTATGTTCCCAAACAAGCGATGCGGACGGAGGTGGCGGCAGATATCAGAGTCATGTTCAATGCCCCAGACCGCATAACTGCTGAGAAGTTCTTACAAACTGCCATCCAGAAGTATGCCGTCTCCGCTCCCAGGTTGTCAGCCTGGCTTGAAGATAACCTAGCAGAGGGCTTTACGGTCTTTGATTTCCCGCTAGAGCACCGCCGTTTTATTCGTACCACTAATAGCCTGGAGCGGATCAACAAGGAGATTCGCAGACGTACTAGAGTGGTGGGTGTCTTTCCAAATGAGGCTTCCTGCCTGAGATTGATTTCAGCCCTCTTGATGGAAATCTCAGAAGAATGGCAGATCGGAAAGCATTATTGTTCTGGCAAGTAATTCGCTTGTTAAAGTACGATGGATATTTCTGACACGATTTTACAGAAAAAAGGTTGCGTAATC